>DJYL01000088.1:0-2091 GCA_002448495.1 Pseudoselenomonas ruminantium
TATGCCTTATTCACTATAATCACCGCCTTTCATGTACTATTTTATCATAAATAAGTTACAAAGTATCGTATGGCTTAATTACTTACGTAAATTCGCCTAACCCGCCTTCATCCCCCACCTAAGAGGTGGAGGACTTCTCGCGGGTTAGGTTAAAAAAGAGAGCCAACAAGAATCCTCTTGTCGGTTCTCTTTGCGTTCAATGCATTTTTTCGCGGACAAATTCCCGCAGCAGCTGCAAGTGCATACTCATATCACTGGCCGCGTCATTCGGCTTGCCATTTTTTATCGCCAGTGCGATTCTCCGATGGTAGCGTATGGTATTGCTGTCCCGCTGTGCATCTTTGGTAATCTCAATGTTTTTGGCAATTGATGTATTCAATATATAGGTAAGATTGCCAAAGACGATATTACCGCTGGCTTCGGCTATCAGCCGATGAAAGCGGGCATCTGCAGCGATATAGGATTCGCCGCTCTTAATGCAGCGTTCCACCTCATCTGCCTGCTCCATTATCGCCGCCCGCTGCTGTTCTGTTGCCTGACTGGCTGCCAGCCGCGCCACATGTGGTTCGAACAGCAAACGCACATCCAGCATATCAACCACCAGCTCATTGTCATCGTAGATAAAAGTCAGCCCCAATGGGTCATCAGGAATTCCCCTTTTGGGCGAGACAAAGGAGCCTGCTCCCTGCCTGATGTCTATAATATTACGCGCAGCCAGCAGCTTTATACCCTCACGTAAAGTCCCCCGGCCCACGGAAAGTTTTTCCATAAATTCCGGCTCAGTGGGCAGCTTATCGCCGGGCAGCAGGCGATTGTCGATGATATAGCGGATAACGGCCTGCGCCGTTTCTTCTGCCAGTGTTGCTTTAGCCATTATTGGTCAAACACGCTCATATCCAGACTATTGAAGCCTGCGAGCAGCTCCTTTACCTTAGTCGCGATAACCTGCACACCGCCTGCCTTGCGGCTTTCTACGTTCAGCGGCATATTGGGGTCATGCAGGGACATGCGCAAAAGTGCCCAGCCATCGGCAAATACCAGCCGTACGCCCTCATAGGACGGTTTGGCAATCTTAATACCTGCTTCTTTAGCCCGTTCCTCAAAGGTTTTGAGCACACCTTCACCATAAGCGCGGAAGTTTTCCTCGCCTTTGATTTTCAGGCGGAATTCCTGACTTTCCACCGGTTCACCCAGTCTTGCTACGAGGTCGGAAAGTTTCTTGCCCTTTGCTTTGGCTTTAGCAGCTGCAATCAGGAGTTTTACGGCCAAGTAAGCACCATCATCCAAATAGTAGTTTTCCGAGAGCGCCCCGTGACCGGAAGTCTCGATAGCCAGTGGTGACACGGTTCCCGCTTTGTTCTGACGGATACATTCATCTATAACATTCTTGTAACCGCGCATATAGCGGAGGTGTTTAAGCCCTAGTTCTTTTTCGAGGAACACCGTAAGCTCATCACTCGTCACGGAATCGGTGATAATCGTGCTGCCGGGATAATCTGGAGCCAGAATAGCCGCCATCATGGCAATCAGAGCATTGCGGCTGATTTCCTTGCCGTTTTTGAGTACGGCACTCATGCGGTCAACATCGGTATCGAAGATAAGGCCGAGGTCCGCATGGCTGTCTAACACAGCTTTCTTGATTGCGGCCATAGCCTGCTTATTTTCCGGATTGGGAATGTGATTGGGGAAATGCCCGTCCGGCTCTAGGAATACGCTGCCGGAAGTGTTGGCCCCCAAACGGCTCAATACCTGCGTGGCAAAGAAACCGCCAGCACCATTGCCGGCATCTACCACAACGTGCATGCCCTTCAAGGGTTCATTTTCCCCGCCCAAAGCCTGACGGATTTTCTTGCGCAGATGATGCCCATAGCGCTCGATAAGGTCATACTTCTGTACCTTAGCCAAGTCGCCTTCGACCACCGGATTGCGGGAGGCATTTTTAAGGATAGCGATAACATCGTCATGCTCCACACCGCCATCCTTGGTAAAGAATTTCAAACCATTGCGGTTGTAGGGCAGATGGCTGGCCGTAATCATGATAGAACCGTCCATTTTCGTTTCTGGGAAAACGATGGACATAAACATCGCCGG
>DJYL01000088.1:2223-9589 GCA_002448495.1 Pseudoselenomonas ruminantium
GCCAGCCGACAAGCGGGAATCATGGCCTACCGCAATACGCAGCTCCTTTTTTTTCTTGCCGGTCTTGTCGGCCAGAAAATCAAGGAAGCCGCTGGCAATGACATTGGCGGCCTCACAGCTCAGAGTCACCGGCTCATCAGCCACACCTTCAATGGCTACGCCACGCACATCACTGCCGTTAGCCAGTTTCATGAGATTCTTTTCCGGAATAATCATAGATAATGCCTCCCCTGTTGTTGTCATATAATAAATAAATTCGTCATATACTGGATGATTTCCTGCAAGGAATATGATATATCCGCATGGCTGCCGAACTAATTACCATAAAGGCATAAGAAAAGCCGCCTAACGACGTCCAATCAGCAGGCGGCAATCCTTATTCATTGTCATCTCTGTAGGGCTGACCGTCACCGGTAGCCTTTCTTGTGTCTTATATTATCACGTTTCAGCGGAAAAATCAATGTTTCAGCATTCGCCAAAAAATTCATTTTCCACCGCAATACACAGCATATGGTACACCGGCAGATGCAATTCCTGAATCTTGAAGGTTTCGTCTTCCGGCACGCAGATATTGATGTCAGCAAGACCGCGAGCCTTGATTTTGCCACCGCTATGCCCCAGCAAACCGATGGATTTTACACCCTTGACTTTCGCCATTTCCAAGGCATAAATCACGTTGGTGCTGTTGCCGGAAGTGGAGATAGCGAGCAGTACATCGCCTTCATCCCCCATGCCCAAAAGCTGCTGAGCAAAAGAGAGGTCAGGTGCCTGGTCATTGGCAAAGGCGGTATTGAGTGCCACCTGATTGACCAGCGAAAGTGCCGGCAAAGCGCCCTGCAGGTTGTCAATGAGATACTGCGCATCTTCGCCGCAGTTTGCACGGATTTTCTCGGCCAGTTCGCCCTTGATTTCCCGCTTTAAGAGAAACCCCTTCATCAATTCGCCCACAATATGTTCGCTGTCCGAAGCACTGCCGCCATTGCCGCAGGCAATGAGCTTATGGCCCTTGCGATAGCTGTCGCAAATAGCCTCCACAGCCGCCTGCAAATCAGCACGGCATTCCGCCAGCTGCGGGTAGCGGGCAATCAAATCTTCGACACATTTCAATGTAGATTCTTTAACCAAAATAGATACTCCTTTTAACGATTACGATATTTATCTGCCGTATTGCGGGCATCATAACCGTCCTGCGGGCCACGAATGTCCTGAATCGGCTGATTGTTGCGCGGCGTGATATCAATCGGCTCGTTCGGACGATTGTACGAATTCATCTGCGAAGCATACGCATTTTCCCTGCCGCGGTTACGGAACTTGTTCCAAGCCCAGCGAAGCAGCATAAACACCGCCAGCAGCATGACCACGTTGGCAATCACACCGAAAATATCCCCCAGCATGCTGCTGCCAAAGAGGTTGCCGAGCATGGAGCCCAGCAGCATACCACCGGCCAGCAGGCCTACCGTGCGCAGGGCATTGCCCCAGCGGCTGCCACTCTGCGTATTCGCAGCGGTGTTCGCATTGGCATTACTCTTGCTGCCCGCAGTGGGCGCATTCTTGTCCAGACTCTTAGCATCTTTGGACGGCTTATAGGTATCGCCGCTGCCCGATACGGATTTATGGGTATCGCTATTGCTCTTGGGAGCAGCTTTCGGCGCAGCAGCCTTGGGTGCACTCTTGGCACCACCGCCCAGCTTGGCACCGCCCTTGGCGGCATAAGCCGCAGCCGCAAAATCTGCATTAATCATGGGAACCGTAGTCATAACCATTGCCCCGACCATCAGCGAGGCGAGGATTTTCTTCATCTTCATGTCAATTTCTCCTTTGACTTAGCCATTATTCCTTATAGGATTTAATATCTTCCGGGAACGCATAGATTTCCCCTACCGTGTCCAGCTCACCGGACAGATAGCGGTCAATATCGTCCACATCAATATAAAGCTTGCAATCGAGGTCCAGATAGCCCTGTTCCGCGCCGTTTGACAGGTCGCGAATCGCCATCAGTTTTTCCCGGAGCTTCAAGAGCTCACTGCGGGTAGCGTGAATATCCAGCTTAATCTGTGGCACGCCATACTCTTTCAATACTTCGTCCATGGTCATACGCTGTGACATAGTGTTCATCCTTTCAACTTTGACTTTTTGATGTTATTATTCTAACAGGACTAGCTGAAAATAACATGATAATTTCACTTGTTTTTTATCTTTTCCTTCATGCGGTCAAGAATCTGCTGCAACTGCCGTTTCTGCCGCAAATGCGTTTCATAGTCCAAATCGTTGGAATCTATGGCCAGCCGCTTGTTTATGGCATCAATACTCGCCTGCAAGCGAGCCATTGCCGCTTGTTTTTCATCCATACTTTGTTCCTCCAACGCTTTTAATTATACCAAAACAAGAGAGAAGGCACAATAACCGGCCTTCTCTCTCACTGCTATATATAGGGGATAATCTTCCTTCTTTCTCCATTATACTAACACGTTTACCCCTCCCGTAAAGACAACATTAACAATTTATTAGCGAAAAATTATTTTGGTATTAAAAAACAGTTCTCCCAACAGCACAATAACCATCATGACAAACCGAATAATATATTGAGCTTTTTCTTTGTCTGCGATTCGATGTTATAATGTAAGAAAACTGTTCATCTAAAGGAGCGTTCGCCATGAAACAGGATTATTATAAAAATTTACAAAGCGAAGCAGCCGCGCAGCTGGAAAAATATGTGCAGCAAGCCAATCGTTACACCCTGTATCGCACCATCTGCTTTTTCGCCTTGATTTTTGCATTTGCCGCAGCCTACGATGGTCTGACTGCCGCAGGAATCATCGGCCTATTTATGCTGTTGCTGTTTTGCCGGCTTATCCGCCAGCACAATCGTTTGAAACAACAAATACAGCTTGTCCAAAACGCCCTCGCTGTTACAGACAACTATTTGGCACATTTCAATGGGCATTGGCAGGAACTGCCAGACAAAGGCGAGGATTTTTACTCCCCAAACCGCCCGCAGGATATCGACCTGCATATATTCGGCAAAGCCTCCCTCTACCAATATCTTTGCTGCTGCCGCACAGCCTTAGGCCGGCAAAAACTGGCCAAGGCACTGACCGTAACCCCGCCCAGCCCTGCTGTAATCACCCAAAGGCAAAAAGCGGTTGCCGAACTTTTGGAACGGCAGCGGCTCTGTGTGGAACTGCTGGCCCGCAGCCGCCGCTTGCCAGACGGCCACGACACAGCTGCATTGATTGCAGAAATCAACGGGCAGCACCATCGCTATATCAGCCATATGCTGCAACGGACGGCATGGCTTCTGCCCCTCCTCACCTTTGCCAGCTTAGGATTAGCTTTGCTGGATTTTAGCAGCTGGCAGATTCCCGGCTTGCTGATGCTGCTGCAATTTGCCATCGCCATGCTGTTTCAGCGGCAGAATCAGGCCATACTTGCGCCGTTAATGTCTATTAATCATGAACTCCATGCTTATCAGGCCTTGTTTATCCATCTGGGAGAAACAAACTTTACAAATAAAGCCCTGCAAAAAACAGCCGACACTTTATCCCGGGAAGCTGCGCCGGCATTACAGAAACTGGCCCGCTTAGCCGACCATGTGAATCTCTGCCGCAATCTCTTTTTCTATGTACTGGGCAATGCCCTGCTCCTTTGGGACTGCCACTGCGCCGCCCGCTTTGCCCGCTGGCAGGATAACGCCGCCCAAAACCTGGCGGGCTGGCTAAATCTGTGGGCCGAAATGGAACTCTATATCTCTCTTGCTCTGGCAGGCCACACGCGTGAGAACTATACCTTCCCCCAACTGCTTGCCGGCCCCCCAACACTAAAGGTTGACGGCCTGACCTCGCTTTTGCTTGATGAAAAAAACGCCATCCCCAACGATACCTATATGCAGGCAGAAACCCGCATCATCACCGGTTCCAATATGTCCGGCAAGACCACCTATATGCGCACATTGGCAAGTTCTCTGGTGCTGGCCTATGCCGGTGCGCCCGTATGTGCCAAGGCGTTTGCCTGCTCGCCCATGCATATCTTTACCTCCATTCAGGTGCACGATGACCAGAGTCAGGGCATCTCCACCTTTTACGCCGAACTTTTGCGCATCAAGCAGATGGTGGATTTCAGCAAAAAGAAGCTGCCCATGTTCATTGCCATTGACGAGATTTTCAAAGGCACGAATTCTGCCGACAGAATCATCGGCGCGCGCGAAGCCATTAAGCGGCTGACCCGACCTTACGCCATCACTTTGGTTTCCACCCATGACTTTGAACTCTGTGACTTGCAGTCCGCTAACGAAGTTCCCGTAACCAATTATCACTTTGCCGAATACTATGAGGATAACAAGATAAAATTCGACTATAAAATAAAGAATGGCCGCTGCCAGACGACCAATGCCCAATATTTGTTGAAAATGGCG
Source organism: Pseudoselenomonas ruminantium (assembly GCA_002448495.1). Lineage (GTDB taxonomy): Bacteria > Bacillota > Negativicutes > Selenomonadales > Selenomonadaceae > Selenomonas_A > Selenomonas_A ruminantium_I. The sequence continues at coordinate 6,635 of DJYL01000088.1, forward strand.
GGGATTTTGTAGACAAATGTCTTTTCGTATGCTATTATAAGGACTGTATTATTTTGAAGGTATCTGTGTTTTTACACAGTAGACAACATCCGTTTTATATCATACGAGGAGGACACCATCCATGGAATCATTTATCCCTATGCTCAATGCCATCGACTCCTTTATGTGGGGGCCGCCGCTCATCACGTTGCTGGTGGGCACAGGCATTTATCTGACCCTGCGGCTGCGGCTCCTACAGGTGGTTCGCCTGCCCAAGGCGCTTGCGCTGATTTTCAAAGCCAAAAACCACGGCGAAGGCGATGTATCGAGCTTCAAGGCCCTCTGCGTGGCGCTGGCGGCCACCGTTGGTACCGGCAACATTGTCGGCGTAGCTACGGCGGTGAAAATCGGCGGCCCCGGTGCCATCTTCTGGATGTGGATGGCGGCCTTTTTCGGCATGGCGACCAAATATGCCGAGGGCCTGCTGGCGGTTAAGTACCGCAGCACCGATGCCAAAGGCAATATCGCCGGCGGCCCCATGTACTATATCAGGCAGGGCATGGGCGAAAAATATAAGCCGCTGGCGACCTTCTTTGCCGCGGCTACGATTCTCGTCGCTTACTTCGGTATCGGTACGTTCCCGCAGGTCAACGCCATTGTGGACAGCGCGGAAATTTCCTTTGGCCTGTCCAAAGTGCTGACCGGCTTTGTGCTGACGGTGCTGATTGCAGCCATTACCATCGGCGGTCTGCAGAGCATTGCCAAAGTTGCCTCGAAAGTCATTCCTTTTATGGCGATTATGTACATCGCCATCAGTCTGGGGCTTATCGTGATGAATATTGATGCCCTGCCTGCGGCTGTGGCACTGGTTCTGGAATCAGCCTTCACGGGTACAGCAGCCGCCGGCGGTTTTGCCGGTTCCACCATTATGATGGCCATGCAGAACGGCATTGCCCGCGGCGTGTTCTCCAATGAATCCGGCCTCGGGTCTGCGCCGATTGCCGCAGCAGCCGCCAAGACCAAGGAACCTGCCGAGCAGGGCCTTATCTCCATGACGGGTACCTTTATCGACACCATCATCATCTGCACCATGACGGGGCTGGCTCTCGTCCTCACCGGCGTATGGCAGGGTGATGCCGCCGGTGCTGCCATGACCAGTGCCGCCTTTGCCTCCGCTTATGGCAATATCGGCAGCATGCTGCTCACCGTGGCTTTGGTTCTCTTTGCCTTCACGACAATTTTGGGTTGGAACTACTACGGCGAACGTGCCTGCATCTACCTCTTTGGCACCAAAGGCGTGATGCCCTATCGTCTCATCTTCATCGTCCTGATTGCCAGCGGCGGTTTCCTGAAGCTTGAAGCCATCTGGATTCTGGCCGATATCGTCAACGGCCTGATGGCGATTCCGAACCTCATTGCCCTTATCGCCCTGTCCGGCGTGGTAGTGGCCGAAACGGAAAGCTATCTGGCCCGCAAGGGAGTGTCTGATGAAAACAAAATTAATCCTTCGGCAATAACAGAATAAAAAATAAGGCAGGTCGCATTTATTCGCGGCCTGCCTTTTATCAAGCTTTGTAATAGGCTGTGGATTTTCCCATGCCTGTTTTTTTTATATATCCATTTTTTACTAATTCTGCCAAAGCTCTTTCTATTGTTATCTTGCTAATATCCGGGCACATTTCCATAAGTTCCCGCTTGGTTATTTTGCCCACCTGCCTGTCTATCAGCAAGCGCACTCTACTGCTCTTGGATAAACTTCTGTCCTGTATAAGCCTTATGCGACTTTCAAAATCTTCATAAGCACGATTTAAAATCCCTAAATAATATTTAATGAAAGGAACATAATCATTTTCCCCCTCATGCCACCCTAGCGAGCTGGCCTGTAACACTTCATAATAGCTTTCCTTTGATTTTTCAATCAGCATTTCCACGCTAATGTATTTTCCCGCTATATAGCCAGCCTTGTAAAACAACAACAAGGTCAAAAGCCGACTCATACGACCATTGCCGTCATTAAACGGGTGTATACACAAAAAATCCAGCACAAACATAGGTATCAACAGCAATTTGTCGATTTTATTATCATCCCATGCCTGCAAAAAACTATTACAAAGATTTTCCATCGCCTGTTCCGTCTGCCATGCCGGAACAGGGGCAAAGCGCACTCTTTGCACACCGTTAGCATCTGTTTCAGCGATGATATTGTCGGAATTTTTGTACTCACCACCTGTCATGCCGCTGGAGTATGAATACAAATCTCTATGCAGCTGCAAAATAATACTAGCTCTAGGTCTGATGTAGTCATAATTCTCGTGAATCGTAGTCAGTACTTCTCGATAACCTGCGATTTCCTCTTCCGAACGATTTCTCGGCTCTGCTTTTTGCCTTACCAAATCTTCCAGTCGTCCATCCGAGGTATAAATACCCTCAATGCGGTTCGAGGCTCCTGTACTCTGTACTTTCGCCACTTCCAGCAAAGTCTTCAGTTCATCTATATTCGCTTCTAAAAATAACTCCTGCTTGCCTTTGTGTTCATGCAGTCCAGCTATAAGGCGAACCATATCGGATGTCAAAATTTTTTCCGCGGTTCCTGTAAAATCAAAACTACGCATTTTTTCTACCTCATAAATAATTTTCTACATCATTTTAGCATAATATGATGTAGAAAGCTACAACATGATGTAGAAAATTCAATTCTTAATTATCTCTAGGATTTTTAGAATCGTATCCTTCTGCTTTGCTTCGACACCATGAACAGCCCGCAATACCACAATCACCTAAGTTTTTCGCCTAAATGGACATACATTTTAGGCGAAAAACTTATTTTTTAGGAGATTCCCTATTACAGGCTTCGCCTTGACAGGGCATTTTTATAATGCAAAAAAACAACAGCGGCGTTATAATTATAGGATAAGTCTTCAATAATAATGAAAGTTGGTGCACATTATGCAGATAAATGATATTCCCGTACTTATC
>DJYL01000185.1 GCA_002448495.1 Pseudoselenomonas ruminantium
GAGCTGCACGCTTTCCGGCGTGCCGAGAGGGAGTGAAAGTTTGGCTGCAGAAAAAGCAAAAGCCAAGGCGAAAACGCGCACCAAAGCGAGCAAGGTAAAAAAGACCTTGGTTATTGTGGAGTCGCCGGCAAAAGCGAAGACCATTGAAAAATACTTGGGAAAAAAATATATGGTGCGGGCCTCGATGGGACATTTGCGTGACCTGCCCAAGAGCCAGTTCGGCATCGATGTGGAAAATGACTTTGCCCCCAAGTATATCAATATCCGGGGAAAAGGGGATTTAATCAAGGCGCTGAAAAAAGATGCCAAGAATGCGGATAAAGTCTATCTGGCAAGCGACCCTGACCGCGAAGGGGAGGCCATTGCCTGGCATCTGTCCTTTATTCTGGGCTTAAATCCGGAAGAGGACTGCCGCATTGTCTTCAATGAAATCACGAAACCGGCTATTCAGGAGGCGGTAAAGCATCCGCGCAGCATCAATATTGACCAGGTGGATGCGCAGCAGGCCCGCCGTATGCTGGACCGCATTGTGGGCTACAAGCTGTCGCCGCTGCTTTGGCGCAAGGTGCGCAAGGGGCTTTCGGCAGGCCGTGTGCAGTCCGTAACAGTCAAGCTTATCTGCGACAGGGAAAAGGAAATTCAGGCCTTTGAGTCCGTGGAATACTGGACGGTAGGCATGAAGCTGCGCAAGGATAAATCCGCCATGTTCGAGGCAGAGCTTACGCATGTGGACGGGGAAAAACTTGACCTGCACGATGAGAAGGCAACGGAAGCATTGGTAGAGGATTTTCAGCAGCAGAAACTGCTGGTGGACAAGGTGAAAAAGAGCGAGCGCAAGCGCAAGCCCGCCGCTCCCTTTACCACGAGTTCCCTGCAGCAGGATGCAGCCCGCAAACTGGGCTTTACCTCCCGTAAGACCATGATGCTGGCACAGCAGCTCTATGAAGGTATCGAATTGGGCCGTCATGGGGCCACAGGTCTAATCACTTATATGCGAACCGACTCCACGCGCTTGTCGGATGTGGCCCTTAATGATGCCCGCGCCTTTATCGGCGAGCAGTTTGGTGAGGACTACCTGCCGCCAAAGGCCAATGTCTATGTGACCGGGAAAAAGGCGCAGGATGCCCATGAAGCCATCCGCCCGACGGATGTGAATCTGACGCCGGAAAGTGTGGAAAAGCATTTAAATAAAGACCAGTTCAAGCTGTATAATCTCATTTGGCAGCGTTTTACGGCCAGTCAGATGGTGCCGGCTGTTTACGATACATTGAGTATTCAGATTAAGGCAGGAGAACGCTATACGGCTAAGGCGGCGGGTTCCAAACTCAGGTTCCCCGGCTTTACGGCGGTATATGCCGGCGCAGAGAGCAATAAGAAGGAAAAGGATGTGCTCCTGCCGGATTTAGCCGAGGGCGATGAACTGAATATCGCTAAGATGCTGCCACAGCAGCACTTCACGGAACCGCCTCCACGCTACAACGATGCTTCGCTCGTTAAGACATTGGAAGAAAAGGAAATTGGCCGTCCGAGTACCTATGCGCCGATTATCGAGACGATTCAGGCCCGCGGCTATGTCCAGCGCATTGACAAGCATTTCCAGCCCACGGAATTGGGCTTTGTGGTGGTGGATATGCTGGAAGAGTACTTCAAGGACATTGTTGATGTGAAATTTACGGCAGACCTTGAAAATGAACTGGATGAAATCGCCGAAGGCAAAGTGGAAAAGAATCAGCTGCTCAAAGAATTTTATGACCCCTTTGCCGTGACTTTGGAAAAGGCTGATGAAGCCATTGGGCATGTGGAACTGCCGGAAGAAGAAACGGATATTCCCTGCGACAAATGTGGCCGCATGATGGTGGTCAAGCAGGGGCGTTTCGGCAAGTTCCTGGCCTGCCCCGGATTCCCGGACTGCCGCAATACAATGCCGCTGCTGGTGGATACGGGCGTTGAGTGCCCCAAATGCGGCGGCGCCATTGTCGAGCGCAAATCCCATAGAGGAAGAAAGTTCTACGGCTGCAAGAATTATCCGGAGTGCGATTATACCACTTGGGACCAGCCGCTGCAGGAAAAATGCCCGAAATGCGGCGCATTTATGCTCAAACATCATTATAAGAATGGTCGCGGCCTGACCTATTGCAGCAACGAAGCCTGTGAGACGCGTATTGACCATCCCATCAACAAGGAACTGGAAAAAATGCGTCAGCGGGCGGAAGCCAAGAAGGCCAAGGAAGCGGAGGCAGCTGCACAGGCTGAGGCGGCAGAACAAGAAAGCAAGACGAAAAAAGGTAAAAAGAAATAATGAAAGAAATCATCATCATTGGGGCGGGGCTTTCCGGCGCAGAAGCTGCCTGGCAGGCCGCCAATATGGGCGCAAAGGTTACGCTTTATGAAATGCGTCCGGTTAAAAATACGCCTGCGCATAAGACGGCGGAATTTGCCGAGCTGGTCTGCAGCAACTCCCTGCGGGGAGCCGGCCTGGAAAATGCCGTGGGGGTGCTCAAAGAGGAAATGCGCCGCCTCAACTCCATCATTATGGAAGCTGCCGATGCCACCAAGGTTCCGGCAGGCGGGGCACTGGCGGTTGACCGGCATGGATTCAGCCAGTATATTACCGACAAGGTAAAGAATCACCCCAACATCACGGTTATTCACGAGGAAATCGAAACCATCCCCTTGCGGGACGATGCCATTACCATTGTGGCCAGCGGCCCGTTGACGGAAGGGAAACTGGCCGAGGAAATCGCCAAACTTACGGGTAATGATTCGCTGTACTTCTATGATGCGGCAGCCCCGATTGTGAGCCTCGAATCCGTGGATATGACCAAGGCTTACCGCGCTTCCCGTTATGGCAAGGGCGAGGCAGCTTATATCAACTGCCCCATGACTAAGGAAGAATATCAGGCGTTTTGGACAGAGCTGGTCAATGCCGAAAAAGCACCGACCAAGGACTTTGAAAAGGAAAAATTCTTTGAAGGTTGTATGCCGGTAGAGGTTATGGCAGCCCGCGGGGAAGATACGCTGCTCTTTGGCCCGCTTAAACCGGTAGGACTGGAACATCCGGAAACCGGTGTGCGCCCCTATGCGGTGGTGCAGCTGCGGCAGGATAATGCTTCGGCAACGCTTTATAACATTGTCGGATTCCAGACGCATCTCAAATGGCCGGAACAGCGCCGGGTCTTCGGCATGATTCCGGGACTGGAGAACGCTGAATTCCTGCGTTATGGCGTTATGCACCGCAATACGTTTTTGAATTCGCCAACGCATATGCGTCCGACCTTCCAGTTCAAGGGCATCGACAACTTGTTCTTCGCCGGACAGATGACGGGCGTGGAAGGCTATGTGGAGTCGGCAGCTTCGGGGCTGGTGGCCGGTGTTAATGCCGCGCGTATGGCGCTGGGGAAAGAACCTTTGGTATTCCCGGAGGAAACCTGTCATGGAGCGCTGGCACATTATATCACCACCAGTGAGGCCAAGCATTTCCAGCCCATGAATGTGAACTTCGGCATTTTGCCCACCATTGTCATGCGCAATGAAAACGGCAAAATCATCAAGGATAAAAAAGCAAAGAAAATGAAACTTGCTGAGCGGGCCTTAAAGGCCATTGAGGACTTTAAGCCGGCTATTGGAGGTTGATTAGATTATCATGGAAACACAATTTCATGCCACAACAATCTGCGCTGTGCGCAAAAATGGCAAAACGGCTATCGCCGGTGACGGTCAGGTTACTTTCGGCGAGCATACCATAATGAAGGCTAACGCCCGCAAGGTGCGCCGTCTGTATCATAATCAGGTGCTCGCAGGCTTTGCCGGTTCGGTAGCCGATGCGTTTACCCTGTTTGAAAAGTTTGAAGCCAAACTGGAATCCTATAATGGCAATTTACAGCGGGCGGCTGTGGAACTGGCTAAGGAATGGCGTACGGATAAAATTCTGCGCAAGCTGGAAGCCCTGCTTTTGGTAGCCGATAAGGACACCATGCTGATGCTCTCCGGCAACGGTGAGGTCATTGAACCGGACGGGGATGTGGCAGCCATTGGTTCCGGCGGTTTTTACGCCTTGTCTGCCGGCCGCGCCATGGCGAAGCATACGGAGATGTCGGCGGGGGAGATTGCCAAAGAGGCGCTGTCCATTGCTGCCGATATCTGTGTGTTTACCAATCATAATATCAAGGTTGAGGAGTTAGATTAAATGGAAGAACTTTTTGGAACAAATGAACAGACTCCACGCCAGATTGTGGAGGAACTCAATAAATACATCGTAGGTCAGGATGAAGCGAAGAAGTCCGTGGCCATTGCCCTGCGCAATCGCTGGCGCAGCCGTAAGCTTTCCAAGGAAATGCAGGAAGATGTGGTGCCCAAGAACATTCTGATGATTGGTTCTACCGGTGTCGGCAAGACCGAAATTGCCCGCCGTCTGGCAAAACTGGTAAAAGCCCCCTTCATCAAGGTGGAAGCGACCAAGTTTACCGAAGTGGGGTATGTGGGTCGCGATGTGGAATCCATTATCCGTGACCTTGCCGAGACTTCCGTGCGCATGGTGCGCCAGCAGCGCATTGAATCCGTACAGGATAAGGCAAAGGAAATGGCAGAAGAACGCATTTTGGATGTGTTCGTTCCCGAACCGAAAAAGAATACCAATCCTCTGGGCAGACTCTTTGGCGGCGGTGATGATGACAGCGAAGAAAAAGAACAGCCCGCAGAGCCTAAGTATCAGGCCGGGCGTGAATGGGTGCGCAAGCGTCTGCAGAAGGGGGAACTGGAGCAGGAAACCATCGAAATTGATGTGGAAGATTCCAGCAAGCCGATGGTTGGCATGTTCGCCGGTTCCAGTCTGGAGAGCATGGGCGACAACATTCAGGACATGATTGGCAACTTGATGCCCAAACGTCACCGCAAGCGCAAGGTTACGGTAGAGCAGGCCCGCAAGATTTTCACGCAGGAAGAAGCGGACAAGCTTATTGATATGGAAGCCGTGGCCGATGAAGCCGTGAAGGTAGCCGAATACAGCGGTATCGTGTTCCTCGATGAAATCGATAAGGTGGCGGTCAAGGGCAACAGCTCCGGTGCGGATGTGAGCCGCGAAGGCGTACAGCGCGATATTCTGCCCATCGTGGAAGGCTCCACCGTTATGACGAAGTACGGCCCCTTAAAGACCGACCATGTGCTCTTTATTGCTGCCGGTGCTTTCCATATGGCAAAGCCTTCCGATTTGATTCCGGAACTGCAGGGGCGCTTCCCTATCCGCGTGGAACTCAAATCTCTGCGCAAGGAAGATTTCCAGAAAATCCTCACGGAACCGCAGAATGCCCTGCTCAAGCAGTATCAGGCTATGCTGGCAACGGAAGATGTTGAACTGGAATTTAAGGACGAGGCCATTGCCCGTCTGGCGCAGCTGGCCTGCGATGTAAACGAGCAGGCTGAGGATATCGGCGCCCGCCGACTGCATACGCTTTTGGAGAAGCTGCTGGAGGAAGTAAGCTTTACGGCCCCGGAACTTACCGAGAAGAAAGTCGTCATAGATGCCGCTTACGTGGATAAGCAGCTGGCTGACATTGTTGTGAACCGTGATTTGTCGCAGTTTATCCTCTAAGAAAAAATAATATGAAAATTTAATTAAAAATATTATTCTGCATCTATGATTATTTTGAAAAATGTGATAAAATAACTATAGATGTGTGTATGCGGTTCTGTTCATGAGTGAACAGGACTGTCAAAATATTTTGTAAAGGAGAAAGCTACATGGCATCATTATTAGAAAAGACCAGAAAAATCAATCGGCTTCTGCAGCGCTCAGAGAATGTGGAATACGATGGAATTTCCCGGGTGCTCAGCAATGTCCTTAATGCGAATGTCTATATCACCAACAAGAAGGGCAAGATTTTCGGCTATGCTTTTGTTGACGATTTTGAATGCGACCTGATGGTGGATAAGGTAATCAATCAGGGCGAATTCCCCAAGACCTATGTGAACTGGCTTATGCGCATGGATGAGACCAGTGCCAACCTGCATTCCAAGACCGGCATGTGCGCCTATGAGGAAAATACGAAATGTCTGTTCAACGGCAAGAATACCACGATTGTTCCCATCTATGGTGTGGGAGAGCGCATTGGTACTTTGGTCGTAGCTAAATATGATGAAGAATTCAGCGATGAAGATTTACTTCTCTGTGAATATGGTGCCACAGTTGTGGGCATGGAAATGCTCCGTGACCATGCGGAAAAAATCGAAATTGAAGCCCGCAAGAAAGCTACGGTGCAGATTGCGTTGAATACTCTTTCCTTCTCTGAGAGCCGGGCAGCCAAGGCTATTTTGGAAGCCCTGCCGGATACGGAAGGCCTGCTGGTCGCATCCAAGATTGCCGACAAGGTAAAAATCACCCGCTCGGTTATTGTCAATGCCCTGCGTAAGTTTGAATCCGCAGGCGTGATTTCCTCCAAGTCTCTGGGAATGAAGGGGACTTACATCAAGGTTCTCAACGAATACCTGTTGGAAGAAGTACAGAAATTGAAAATTTGATATGGCTCGTACAGCCTTCAGGGCGGGATTGCTGCAAAAAGCAGCAATCCTGCATTTTTTTTTTCTCATTATGCCTATTGTTTAATGACGAAAAAAATGATAAAGTGGGAAGGAGTTAGAAGGCTTATGTAGAAAATAAATAAAAGGCAGCTATAAGATACGAAATTGTACATCTGGATTAAAAATGGCAGGTTGAAGGGATGTGATTAAGGCATGCTGGAACAGATAATGAACTCATCTAATTTCGATTACCTTTCCCGGGGGCTGGAGGCCGCCAATTTGCGTCATGAAGTGATCAGCAATAATATTGCCAATGTTAATACGCCTCATTTTAAGCGCAGTTTGGTGAACTTTGAGGATTTACTGGCTAAGGAACTGCACCTTGATGATGATGTTAACCGGCTGGACATTGTCCGTACTCATGACCGGCATTTGCCGATTCCCCTTCATGGCAAGGTTCATGCGGTTATTGAAGAGGATGATACTACGACCATGCGTGTGGATGACAACAATGTAGATATTGATATTGAGATGGCAGGCCTTGCCAAGAATCAGCTCTATTACAATGCAATGGCTACGGAGCTGGGCGGTTTTATGACCAAAATGAAGAATGTTATCACCAGTGGACAGAGCTGATGCCGGCTGGTGAAAGAAAGCGTAAAGGGAAAAATTATGAGCATGTTTTTAGGGATAGATGCAGCTGCTTCCGGCCTTACTGCAGAGCGGTTGCGCATGGATGTTATATCCAACAATATTGCCAATGCGAATACTACCCGTACTCCGGAAGGGGGAGCTTATCATCGCCGTTACGTGGTGTTTGAGCCTCGTGTTAAGAATGATGGCCCCTTTCAGAGTTTTTTGAAAAAAGCAGCAAATAAATTGGAAGCAGGAGATGGCGTACGGGCTACGCATATTGAAAGTGACAATACGCAGGGGCCGCTGGTTTATGACCCGGGGCATCCGGATGCCAATGCAGATGGTTATGTGGAACGTCCGAATATCAATGTAGTAGCGGAAATGGTGGACATGATTACGGCCTCTCGTGCCTATGAAGCCAATACCACTACGATTAATGCAGCCAAGGCTATGGTAACCAAGGCTTTGGATATGGGCAAGTAAGCCAGAAGGCTGTTTGGAATTTGAGAGGATAAAAATATGGAAATTGCACCACTGGCGATGACCCCTGTGTCCATGCATGCTGAAAGCCATTTGGGAGAGACACAGGAACCAAAGGAAGTAAAGACTTTTGGGCAGTATCTGACGGATGCCCTAAAGAAGACAAACGCTTTACAGCTGGAATCGGATAGAGAAAATGCCCTTCTGGCTGCCGGACGCATAGAAGATGTTTCTCAAGTGGTGATTGCCGCTCAAAAAGCGGATATCGCCCTGCAGCTGACCCTTCAGATGAGAAACCGGGCGCTGTCGGCATATCAGGAAATCATGCGTATGCAGGTATAGTGACAAATAGAGACTGATTCTACGTGAAGGGATTGAGATCATGGGAGATTGGAAAGAGCGGTATAAGGAGCTTCTGGAGAGATTCAGTAAGCGCCAGCGGTACATTATGCTGGGCTCCGCTTTGGCTATTCTCATTGCCATAATTGGTGTAAGTGCATGGTATGGCAATAAGCCGGATATGGTTCCCTTGTTTACCAATATGGAAACAAAGGATGCCGGCGAAGTAGCTGCAAAACTGAAAGAAGCGAAAATCGAATACGAGGTGCAGGAAACGCGGCAAGGCACTACCATCATGGTTCCGTCACGGGATGTACACAATGCACGGCTGGATTTGTCAACGCAGGGACTTCCCCGGGGGAATAAGGGGTTTGAAATCTTTGATGACAGCAAGCTGGGCGTTACGGAATTCCAGAACAAAGTCAATTATTTACAGGCTTTGCAGGGAGAGCTGACTCGTACCATTGAGCAGATTGCTGCCGTAGAAAAGGCGCGGGTGCATATCGTACTGCCTGAGGACAGCTTGTACAAGAAAAATGAGAAGCCGGCTACGGCTTCCATTATGCTGCGCCTGCGCCCCAATATGGAATTATCCAAGAAGGAAATCAAGGGTATTGTCAATTTGGCGGCCAACAGCATTCAGGGGTTGAAGCCGGAGAATATCACCATTGTGGATGATACAGGCAAAATCCTCAATGACCCCGACGAGAATGAGGAACAGACTGTCGGTGCCAAGACCATGACGCAGCTGGAAATGACCAAGAAGGTTCAGGACAATATTCAGAAGAATATTCAGTCCATGCTGGATGATTCCATGGGAGAGGGCAAGGCATTTGCCCGGGTAAGCGTGGAACTGGATTTTGATGACCGGACCACCGACAAACAGACCTTTACTCCGGTGGTGGACGATTCCGGCATTATCCGCAGCCAGCAGGATTTGAGCGAGACTTACAGCGGTACTTCGACTCAGCCCGGCGGTGCAGCCGGCGTCCAGTCCAATGTGCCGGGGTATGTTGCCCAGAACAACAATGCCAACGCTGACTATGAGAAAAAGGAATCGACAAAAAATTACGAGATAAATGAAGAGAAATCCAAGACAGTAGCAGCTCCCGGCTCCATTCGCCGGCTGACTGTAGCGGTTTTGGTAGATGATACCGTAACGCCTCAGCAGCAGGACAGCATTATGCGGACGGTGAGCAGTGCAGCAGGCATCAACACCAACCGGGGAGATACGGTTTCCGTTGAACCGCTGCCCTTCAGTACAGAACTCCGCGACCGGCGGGCCGCAGAAGAAAAGGCTGCCAAGGACAGGGAGGACATGATTCTCTATGGCACAATCGGTGGCATACTGCTGGTACTGGCTGCTATTGGCGGTTATCTCTACTATCGCCGCAAGAAAAAGCTGGAAGCTATTGCAGCCGAACAGGAGAGAATCCGTCAGGAGGAGGAAGCAAGGAAGAAGTTGGAAGAAGAAGAACGTGCAGCACTCCTTGCTGCTGGAGCCTTGGATGTTGAAGAACTTTCGGAAGAGGAACAGCAGCATCTTACCGAAAAGCAGACCTTGCAGCAGCTTATTGATCAGCGGCCTGCAGAAGTGGCTATGCTTGTTAAAACCTGGCTTGCGGAGGAATGATTTATGGCATTTGAAGATATGTATGGCGATGGTGGTGAGGAAGAACTCACCAATACAGAGAAGGCGGCCATTTTGTTCATTGCTCTTGGTCCGGAATATTCGGCTAAGCTCTTTCAGCATCTGGCCGATGATGAAATAGAACGCATAACCTTGGAAATAGCCAATCATAAGAAGGTTAGCTCAGCGGTAAAATCAAAGGTAGTCAGTGAATTTTACCAAATGGCTATGGCCAGTGACTATATTTCCACAGGGGGCTTGGAATATGCCCAGAATGTATTGGAAAAAGCACTGGGTGCGGAAAAGGCGATGGAAATTCTCAACCGCCTTACCACGAGCTTGCAGGTACGTCCGTTCGACTTCCTGCGCAAAACAGATCCTTCTCAGCTCATGAACTTTATCAACAACGAGCATCCCCAGACGATTGCGCTCATTATGGCTTATCTCGAACCGGATCAGGCAGCAACGGTATTAGGAGCCTTGTCGCCTGAAGCGCAGGCGGATGTAGCCAGGCGTATTGCCCAGATGGACAGAACGTCGCCGGATATTGTCCGGGAGGTGGAACGCGTGCTGGAACGCAAGCTTTCTTCGCTGGTTACGCAGGATTTCACTACGGCCGGCGGTGTAAAGGCCATTGTGGAAGTGTTGAACCGCGTGGATCGTACCACAGAAAAGTCGATTATCGAAACTCTGGAAGTGGACAATCCGGAACTGGCCGAAGAAATCAAACGCCTCATGTTCGTATTCGAAGACATCGTTCAGCTGGACGACCGCTCCCTGCAGATGGTGCTGCGCGAAGTGGATACCAAGGATTTGTCCTTGGCACTCAAGGCTACACCTGCGGAAGTGGCCGACAAAGTTTACCGGAATATGTCGAAACGTGCTGCCGATATGCTCCGGGAAGAAATCGAGTTCATGGGCCCCGTCAAGATTCGCGACGTGGAAGAAGCTCAGCAGAAGGTCGTCAATGTCATCCGCGTACTGGAGGACAAGGGCGATATCGTAATATCGCGTGGACAGGGAGACGAGATGATTGTCTAGAGTTATCAAAGCCGCGATATGGGAAGAAAATCCTCATCTTATCCACACTCCCGAGCCGCCTAAGCCGGAAAAAGCTGCAGCTGAGGAGAGTGGTTTGGATGAAGAAGCCCGCGCCCGTATGCTGGCAGAAATTGCTGCCAAGGAGCAGCGTGCTATTCAGCTGTTGAAAGATGCCAAGGTGGACGCAGAAATACTTAAGCAGGAAGCAAAAGCGGAATGTGAACGTATGAAAGAGGAAGCTCAGGCAGAGATAGAAAAAGCTAAAAAGGAAGCAGTTGAGCTGGGGCATCAAGAAGGCTATGAAGCCGGTTATAAGGATGGCGGGGCAAGAGTCCGGGAGGAGATGGCAGAGGCCATTGCTCAGGGAAGTGCTCAGGCGGAAAAAACGCTTCGCGATGCGAAGGAAGCTACGCGTGACTATGTTCAGCAGGCTGAACAGGATGTAGTGAAAATGGTCATGGCTGTTGTAGAAAAGATTCTGCCCCAGCATTTTATCGATGCGCCTCAGGTGGTCTTGCCCTTGGTGCGGGAAGCCATTGCTAAAGTAAAGGATCAAAAGGAATTAAAGATTCATGTGGCACCGCAGGACTACGATTTGGTACTATTGGCCCGCAATGAATTCCGTGGTCTGTTGACTTATGGTGATGCCACCATTGATTTGGTATCTGACCAGAGCATGAATCCAGGTGACTGCCTGATTGAGACGCCGAATGGCACAGTCGATGCGCGGCTGGCTACCCAGATTGAACTGGTGCGGCAGGCCGTAAAAAATGTTATGCTTTAAGAAATAGCCTTGAGGTATGGCGTTATGGAAGATATGCAGACAGGAAAGCCCTTTCAACTGAATATTGATAAGTTTACAGAGGCTATTCATGATTGTTCCAGCGTTAAGCTCACAGGCAAAGTGACGCAGGTCATTGGTCTGGTCATTGAGTCACAGGGGCCTACGGTAAGTGTAGGCGAACTGTGCTATATCAGTTCGCATAATCCTGATGTGCCCCCTATCCCGGCAGAAGTGGTGGGGTTTCGGGAAGGATATGTTATGCTGATGCCTGTAGGTGAAATGCAGGGGATAGGTCCCGGCTGCGAGGTGACTGCAGCACAGAAGATGCTGAATGTCAAAGTGGGCGATGAACTATTGGGCCGCGTATTGGACGGTCTGGGCAATCCTATTGATGGCAAAGGGCCGCTTTTGTGCAAGACCGAGTATTCCCTTCAGGCTGACCCGCCGCATCCCTTATCGCGTCCGCGTATCCACGACAGTCTCTATGTCGGTGTGCGGGCTATTGACGGCCTTATCACCATGGGGGAAGGACAGCGTATTGGTATTATGGCCGGTTCCGGGGTGGGGAAATCCACCCTTCTTTCCATGATTGCCCGGAATACGGAAGCGGATATCAGTGTTATCGCGCTGGTGGGAGAACGTGGCCGTGAGGTGCGGGATTTTATCGAGCGCGATTTAGGCGAAGAGGGCATGAAGCGTTCTGTCGTTGTGGTGGCAACTTCCGACCAGCCGGCTTTGGTGCGCATCAAGGGGGCTATGACGGCTACTGCTATTGCAGAATACTTCCGCGACCAGGGGCGCAAGGTTATCCTGATGATGGATTCAGTTACCCGTTTCGCCATGGCACAGCGTGAAGTCGGCCTGACCATCGGTGAACCTCCGGCTACCCGTGGTTATACGCCTTCGGTATTTGCTATGCTTCCCAGGCTGTTGGAACGGGCAGGAACCAGTGCAACAGGCTCTATTACAGGGATTTATACCGTACTGGTGGATGGCGATGACATGAATGAGCCTATCGCTGATGCTGTGCGTTCCATTTTGGATGGACATATCGTACTGTCCCGTACAATTGCAGCGCAAAACCATTTCCCGGCCATTGATATCATGCCCAGCGTCAGCCGTGTTATGAATGAGGTGGTATCACCGGAACATTTGAAGGCGGCTCAGCAGATGCGGCAGCTTATGGCGGTCTATCGGGATGCAGAGGATTTAATTCACATTGGTGCTTATGTGAAGGGCTCCAGTGCCAAGATTGATGAATCCATACAAAAAATAGATGCCATCAATGATTTTCTCTGTCAGGGAATTTTTGAAGTGGATTCCTATGAAGAAACGGAAAAGAAGCTGATGGGGATTTCCGGGTGATAGGGAATGAAGAAGTTTAAGTTTCAACTGGAAACCCTGCTGCGGGTCACCAAACGGAAAAAAGATGATGCGGAAAGGGAGTTTGCCGCAGCGTCACGACGATTGGAAGAAGCTCGTGAAGGGCTGAGCACTCTGCTGGCAGAAATGCAAAAGGGTCAGCAGGATTATGAATCGCTTTCCCAGGAAGGCGTCCGGGTGACGGTAGGCCGCCTTATGGCTTTTAATAGTTTTTTTGCCTGGAAACGGGAACAAATTGAAATGCAGCAGGGGATTGTACTACAGCTGAAAGGTGAAAAACAAAAAAAACTTAAGGCGTTAATGGATGTTATGAGTTATCTCAAAAGCATAGAACAGTTAAAGGAACGCCGTTTTCAGGAGTATCAGGCGGAAGCCCTGCAGGAAGAGCAGAAAATGTTGGATGAAATCGGCCTGCAGCTCACAATGCGGCGCAGAAGGGAAGGGGGAAGCTGATGATGGATTTAACCGGTGTGCGCCATGTACAGGCAAGAATTGCCCAGTTGCAGGAGCAGTTTGGTATGCCGGGAAATATTCCCGGAACAGGCTTTTCGCAAAAACTGGAAAAAGAAATGCAAAAATCTCTTGGTGTCGCTGCATCCGATAAGGCTTCCGTAACGGCAGGAGAGAACAAAAAACAGCCTCTGCCGGAAGTGCAGAAACTGAAAAATAGCGGAAAGGTGCTGGCAGATATGCCGCTGGCTGACCAGAATCTCAGCACGCTCATTGAAGCGGCGGCCAGAAAGTATAAGGTAGACCCCAAATTGGTGGCTGCCGTAGCGGAAGTAGAATCCAACGGCAATCAGGAGGCGGTTTCTTCTGCAGGAGCCATTGGCGTTATGCAGCTGATGCCGGATACAGCAGCGTCCTTAGGCGTTGACCCTTACAATAAACAGCAGAATATTGAGGGCGGAGCAAAATATCTCCGGCAGATGCTGGATGCTTTCGGCGGTGATACGAAAAAAGCTGTGGCAGCATATAATGCTGGTCCGGGGGCGGTAAAAGATTACGGTGGTGTTCCGCCGTACAAAGAGACTCAGAATTATGTGAACAAGGTATTGGATATTTACAGATAACGTAGGATAGAAAGCGGGTTGGACAATGGCAGCGAAGAAGAAAAAGAAAAAAGGCAGTAAAATAGTGAAAGTGCTATTAATGCTCTTCCTGCTATTGGTGCTTATTGCAGGTGGATTTGCTCTAGGCGTTTATCTGCAGCTTATTGACACGCAGGAGGCTAATGAGAAGTTAAAGCTTTATGACCTGCCGGTTATCGGTGAGTATTTTGTGCGGCCGGTGCCAAGTGAAGCGGATATGGAAAAAATGCCGGTAGAGGATGCCAAGCCGGATAAGGATAAAGACCTGAAAAAGGACGATAAGGACAAAAAGGAGTCCAAGAAACTGGTCATCACCAAAGAAGAAATTGAAAAGCAAATGAAACAGCGGGAAGCAGAGGAAAAGAAACGAGTGTCCAAGCTTGCCCGTCTGTACAACCAGATGAAGCCTAAGGATGCAGCCAGGGCCATGGATGAGTTGGATGATGATATGTGTATTGCTATATTGCAGCGGATGGATGAGGCTGTGGTAGCAAAAATCATGACTGAATTTGACGAAGGAAAAACGGCCAGAATTACCCGCATCATGTATGCCGGTACGAAAAAAGAAGTCAATACGGAAGAGGATATTCGCCGGATGCTGGAAGAAAAAGCCCAGAAAGAAGGGCAGACGGAACAGGAAAATGAGGCACAATGAAAAAAATTCCCTGCGATATACAGCGTAGGGAATTTTTTATTTAAGTTCAAGACCATTTTTTACGATAAATACCATGAAAGGGAGGTGATTTGGTGAACGCAGCAAATGTAATGGCTATTTCTCCTAAGGCAGATGCCGCAGGCAAAGTGCAAAGCACAAGGATTGCCAGTAAAGCAGGCAAGGCATTGGCTAATGATTCTCAAGGATCTTTTGACGAAGCTTTGGGAAAAGCAGGAGAAGAAGTAACAGGAAAAATGGCAAAATCGCCGGCAGAGGCACAGGGAAGTATACAAGGGAATGTTGAGGCTAAGGAAGCTGATATAAAGGACGATATGCCAGAAGGAACGGAGGCCGGTCTGAACAGCCGGCAGGGCAGGGAGCCAAAGCCAGGGAAGGCAGCCAGGGACGGAGACAGGACTTCAACGAAAATGGACGCCAGGGAGGGCGAAAAAGATTCTGCAGCGGAAAAGGATACAGGCAGTCTGGATGTACAGGCCGTGACATTGAATTTTACTGCAGAAGGGAAAGCTGTGCTGGTTATGGCTGAACCGCAGCTGCAGGAAGAAAATGTGCCGGTTAGGCAAGGACCGCAACTTCAGGAAGGAATCATACGCTCCGGAGAAGAATTACATCGACAGCCAAAAACAACGGAAGTAAATCTGCAAAGCCTGTTGCCGCAATCTGGAGAGGAAGCGCAGAAAAACAAAAACTTTCTGGCCATGCTTTCCGGGCAGCAGGTGAAATTCCCTGATGAAAAAGAGGGAAATACTTCTGTACAGCCGATGACGCAGGTGCAAAAAACGGCAACGATGCTGGAGGTACAGCTGAGTAATCATCAACTGGCGAATAAAGAGGGGATTCAGGAGAATGTCCTCGTGCCGTCACAGGATTTGCGCTTGAACAGCCTTCAGGGAATGAACCTGAATTTATTGCCGAACGAACGTCTAAGCAATTCATCGCTGGCCAATCCGGTTGTTTTTCCGGAAGAAGGAACGGGGAATCCTCATTTGGTGAATCAGACCGTTGGGCAGGAGGCCGGGCAGGAGCGTTGGCAAAACGTTTATCCGGAGATGGAAAGAGGTTTCTTTTCATCGGGCAGCCAGACGGTCGGGCAAGTGGCTGTGGATAATATCATCGAAGGTCATTTAGACGCACAGGGTAATCTTAATAATCCGCAGTTTACCGTACTGAACAATGGCAGGGAAAGAGTTGAAGCCAAGGGAATGGCACCTTTTGAGCAGAGCGAAGAGACGATGCCGTCCATGCCTGCTGGGGGGGTGAATGATTCAGTAACGCTGCAGGAAACAGGACGTGTGATTATCTCTGAGGGAGCGATGCAGATACAAAATCCCAGAAAAGAGGATTCTCCGTCAGGGAATACCCTTTTGGCAGGCGTAAACATAACTGTGGAGGATGAAACACCCGTGATGCCAGCTCCGTCTATGGGGGTGATTATCCCAGAGGGAGCGATGCAGATACAAAATCCCAAGAAAGAGGATTCTCCGTCAGGGAATACCCTTTTGGCAGGCGTAAACATAACTGTGGAGGATGAAACACCCGTGATGCCAGCTCCGTCTATGGGGGTGATTATCCCAGAGGGAGCGATGCAGATGCAAAATCCCAAGAAAAAGGATTCTCCGTCAGGGAATACCCTTTTGACAGGTGTAAACATAACTGTGGAGGATGAAACACCCGTGATGCCAGCTCCGTCTATGGATTTGCAGGAAGATTTTCAGCGAGGAGCGTACCGTCAAAATCAAGCTGCAGTTCCTGAGACTGAAGTGGTACCCGATGAGGAAGGTGAGTTGGTCAGCCAGCTTGTCGAAGAGGCTGTTGGCGATAAGGCTCCTACGCAGAGGGAACCCGTTCAAGCAGGCAGCAACGGATCGGTCAGCATGTTCCAGCAAAGCCTCAATGAAAGCCTGACGGGAGCCAGAACAGCTAATGCGGTGAATCAACCGCAGAATGCGCAGGAGGATTTCAACGTCCCGCAGCAGATTGTGGAGCAGGCAAGGCTTTTGCGGCGGGGAGAAGATACCCAGATGGTCATAAAACTCCACCCCGAACATTTAGGGGAATTGACGCTTAAGGTATCTGTCAGTGCCAATGGTGCAGTCAATGCTTCTTTCCATAGTGATAACGCTCAAGTAAGAGCCATTATTGAGAATACATTAGTACAATTGAAACAGGAACTTAACAATCAGGGCTTAAAGGTGGATAATGTTGATGTCTATGCGGGCCTTACGGATGGGCAGCTTCCCCAGGGAGAGGGACAGCAGGCATGGCAGCAGAATCAAGGGAATAACAGCAATAGCCGTATTCGGAATTCAGGGAATCTGGAAGATTATGGAGAAGAGACCGAAAATATAACCGCTGGTGCTCAAAACACAATAGAAGCCGCTGATGGAGTAGATTATCGGATCTAAAGCATAGAAGGTGAAAAATGTGGCAAATTCATTAAATACGATTACCGTTGATGGGGTAACTCAGACAATGGAAAGCTATCAGGCAAGTCAGACGCAGGCGAATAAGGACAACAGCACCTTAGGCAAGGATGCCTTCTTGCAGCTTTTGGTCACACAGATGAAATATCAGGATCCACTGGACCCGCAGGATAATGGCGAATATCTTGCACAGCTTGCACAGTTCTCTGCACTGGAGCAGATGACCAATGTGGCTGAGGGTCTGGGAGATGTTTCCAAAGTGGTCAGCAATATCGATACTTCCGTATTGGTGGGCCAGCTCAGCAGCATGATTGGCAAAGAAGTGCAGTGGAATGTGGAAACTACCAGCACGGATTCTTCTGGAAAGTCTACCACGACCTCAACCAAGGTGGAAGGAACAGTTACGGGGGTAAGTATTTCGGATGGCTCGCCGACGATTATTGCCAGCTCCGGGGATAAGACCTATCAGGTAGCTATAGGCGATATCGTTCGTATTGGTGAAGGCGTGCAGGGCAGCTGACGATGATGTCCGTTCCTGTACGATAGAAAAAGGCTTTTATAGAAGACCGGTGCGGCAGCGCGCCGGTCTTTTACTGTTTAACGGGAATTTTTTTTACATTTAGCTAAGAAACTTTGCAGAGGAAAAAGGGAAAAGGCCGACTCGTGACGAAATTTAAAAAAATAAGAAATATGGTAAAGATGTGAGGGGGAATCGTCATGATTAAGCTGACAAAGTTTAATTCACAGACAAATAAAAAAGGAGAATTCGTGCTTAATGCCGAAATAATAGAAACGATAGAAGAAACACCGGATACGGTGATAACGCTGACCAATGGCAAAAAATTCATCGTGGAAGAACCGATGGATGAGATTGTCCGTCGCGTGATGAAATATCGCCGGGCACTCCATCAATTTTGATGTGGACAAGTTCCAATCAACTGGTATAATATTTAAGGAAAAGTATTACGGAGGGATAAACATATGGCTGATGAAGAAAAAGACACAGATGAAGTGGCCGAAGAACCGAAGAAAAAATCTCCGATAATTCTGGTGGTCATCTTAGTTCTGATTGGTCTGGTACTTGCCGGCGGCATCTCGTTTTTTATTACGACCAAGATGATGGCCGATACCGCTACAGAGCAGGTAAATGAACATCATGACCCCGGCAAATTTATCAAGCTGGGGGATGCCAAAGAAGGCATTATGGTAAATGTAGGCGGACAGAAAGCAGGCAAGTTCCTGAAGGCCGGCATCGTTTTGGAGATGAATCCGGGCAAGAAGGCCAACATGACGGAGGAAGGTGCGCTTCTGCCAGAAGCCGAGACGAAGATTCTCGATACCACGATGCAGATTTTGCGCAGTGCCAAGCTGGATGAGTTTGATGCAACACGTCAGGATGAACTGAAAAAGAAGATTAAGGATGAACTGAACACCAAGCTGGGGCCTGGATCTGTGTATGATGTATATATAACGAGCTTCCTGCTTCAGTAAAAAAGTTCAATTTCCAGCAGGAAGGAGGGCGTAAGATTGGCAGATGAAGTACTATCTCAATCTGAGATAGATAAACTGCTTTCCGCACTGTCAGACGGAACTGTATCGGCAGAAGAAGTAAAAGCGGACGAAGAACAGAAAAAAGTTAAGACATACGACTTCAAGCGGCCAGACAAGTTTTCTAAGGACCAGATACGAACGCTCTTCATGCTTCATGAGAGTTTTTCCAGACTTTTGAATACGTATTTGTCTACGCACCTGCGTACATTGGTGAACGTTGAAGTGGCTTCGGTAGAACAGCTGACTTATCAGGAATTTGTCCAGTCTCTGGCCAATCCTTCCGTTATCAGTATTGTAGCGGTGCCACCGCTCAAAGGCAATATCATCATGGAAATCAACACAGAAATTGCCTTTGCGTTTATTGACCGTGTGTTTGGTGGTGAAGGCCGGGTGGGGATAAAGCCCCGCGTGCTCACGGAAATTGAGGACGTGGTTGTACAGCGCTTTATCAATACTGCTTTAGGACATTTGAAGGAAGCCTGGACTAATGTGGTGGAATTTTTCCCTGCATTGGAAACTACAGAATCAAATCCTCAATTTACGCAGATTGTACCGCCAAGTGACATGGTGGTTATCGTCACCATTCAAATGAAGGTAGGCGAAGTTGAGGGAATGATGAATATATGTATTCCCTATTTGGTGCTTGAGCCAGTTATGTCAAAACTTACGACTACTTTCTGGGTGGCTTCATCCGTGTCACGGGATGATGACCCTGAGCAGGTCAAGCTCCTGCAAAAGAAAATTGAGCGTACCAAGGTACCTTTTGTGGTACAGCTGGGTGAGCTTAATCTTACAATTAATGAGTTCTTGACCTTAGGGTTTGGGGATGTTCTGCAAATGGACACCCGTGTGGATGATAACTTGTTGTGCCTGGTAGGCAAGCGGCCAAAATTTTACAGCCGTCCGGGAAAATCCGGCAAGAAAATGGCGGTCCAAATTACCCAAATTATAAGTGAAGGAGATGAAAATACTGATGAGTGACGATATGATCTCGCAAGAGGAGATTGACGCCCTGCTTAATGGCGGAGGGATACCTGCGGCAGACGACAGTCCGGCACCGGCGGGAGAGTCCGAAGCTCCGGCTGATGCACCAGCCGGCTCCGACAGTAGTTCATCTCAGTTTGATGATGTACTCACGGATGTAGAAAAGGATGCTTTGGGGGAAATAGGGAATATTTCCATGGGCAGTGCTGCAACAACCCTTTCGGTACTGCTTGGGCATAAGGTGAATATCACCACGCCTTCGGTTTCCGTTTCCTCAATGAGCATGATTCAGGAAAAGTACCCCATGCCCTATCTGATTGTAGAAGTGGGGTATACCATCGGTATTGATGGGAATAATGTTCTGGCCATTCAGGCGCAGGATGCAGCGATTATCGCTGACCTGATGATGGGAGGCGATGGCACCAATCCGGACACGGAAATCAATGAAATCGCCATGAGTGCGGTTGGCGAGTCCATGAATCAGATGATGGGCACGGTGGCAACGTCTTTGTCCACCATGTTCAATAAGAAGATTGATATTTCGCCGCCGAAGGTAAATCTCATTGATTTTGGCAGTGAGGATAAGGTTTCCGAAGTACTGGGACAGACAGAACCCATTGTATGCACTTCCTTCCGTATGGAAGTGGATGGCCTCATTGACAGCGAAATCATGCAGATTCTGCCTGTGGAAGTGGCTAAGGAAATGGTCGATGCGCTGACGAACGGTTCAGTTGAAGAACCAGAACCGGAGCCGGCGCCAGCGCCAGCTCCTGCACCTCCACCTCCACCGCCACCGCCTCCAGCAGCAGCGCCAGCTTCTGCACCGCCGCCACCTGCACAGCAGATGGCTCCTCCGGTAATGGCAGCACCGCCGCCGGCAGCCGGAGGATATGGCTATGGTATGCCCATGCAGGGAATGGCTGCTAATGTGCCGGTACAACCAGCACAGTTTATTCCCTTGAATATGCAGCCAGTGCAGGTAAATGATGCAAATATTGGCCTGATTCTCGATGTTCCCTTGTCGGTGACCGTGGAACTGGGGCGGACCAATAAGTCCATCAAGGAAATACTGGAACTTACCAATGGTTCTATCGTAGAACTGGACAAGTTGGCTGGTGAACCCGTGGATATCAATGTAAATGGAAAGTTCCTGGCCAAGGGGGAAGTTGTAGTTATTGATGAAAATTTTGGTGTACGTATCACGGAAATTGCCAGCCCCGCTGAACGGGCTGCAAAATTGCAGTGATTCTCTTATTCGTTAGAGAAGTTCTTGTCTAAAACAAGACTTTCTTATATAATAAAGGCAATGCTAACCAAGTCGGATGTTTTTTAAGATGAGGAGAGATGGAACATGGCAGTAAGAGTATTGGTCGTTGATGATGCGGCATTCATGAGAATGATGGTTAAAGACATCCTGTCCAAAAATGGCTATGAAGTCGTGGGCGAGGCAGAAAATGGCATGAAAGCACTGGAAAAATATCAGGAGCTGAAACCGGATCTCGTTACTATGGATATCACGATGCCGGAAATGGATGGTATCAGTGCCGTTAAGGAAATCAAAAAGGTAGATCCAAACGCCAAGATTGTTATGTGCAGCGCAATGGGGCAGCAGGCCATGGTTATTGAAGCCATTCAGGCCGGTGCCCGTGACTTTATCGTAAAACCCTTCCAGGCAGATCGTGTATTGGAGGCTGTCCGTAAAGCAGTGGGCTGATGGGAAGAAAGCGTATTTTTTTGACGTGTTTCGTGGGTGTACTCCTATTATTGGCCGTTGCAGAACCTGCCTTGGCAGCCGAGGAGGCTGCCAAGGGCGGGTATCTGGCTGGTTATGAGAATACTGATCCACGGCCTGCGTCTATTTCCTGGTGGTCAACGATTGCTTATTTGGTCAGCCTCTTTGCTATTTTTGTATTTGTAGTAGGGCTGGCTTATTTTGCTGCCCGGTTTATTGGCGGTAAGTTCGCTCAGCAGAAACTGGGATACGGCGGAAGGATTTTATCCCATCTGCCATTAGGCCCAAATCGTTCAGTTTGTGTAATTGAAATGAGCGGACGGGTGTTTATGCTGGGGGTTACGGAACATTCTATTACACTTTTGACGGAAATCACCGATGCAGATGAAATAGATCGCCTGCATCGTGAGGATTTGGCTTTTGGCAAGATGCCGGATATGTTTTCACAGCAGTTTGGCACTTTGGCAGGACTGGTTCAAAAGGTTCCCCCGCTGTTTCGCAAGTAGTTGACTGTCAGATATGGATATTAAAAAAGGAGTGGTGGGCAGTTGAACCGCCGAAAGGTCTTTATCATGCTGGGAGGAATTGCCTTCCTGCTGTTTATGGCACAGAACGCTGCTTTAGCTGCACCGCTTATCCCTTCGGTAAATGTTGATGTGGGGGCGTCAAACAAGCCTCAGGATGTAGCGGTGACGCTGCAGGTAATGGCGCTGTTGACCATTCTGTCATTAGCGCCGGGAATTCTGATTATGACCACATCGTTTGTACGTATTGTGGTCGTTATCGGTTTTTTGCGTAATGCATTATCTACTCAAAATGTACCGCCTAATCAAGTGGTGATTGCGTTGTCCCTGTTCCTGACTTTTTACATCATGTCTCCCTATTGGAGTCAGGCTAATGAGAATGGAATTCAGCCTTATATGGCCGGACAGATAACGCAGGAAGAGGCGCTTACTAATGTGGTAGAACCGATTCGTGAGTTCATGTTTAAACAGACCCGTGAATCGGATTTAGCATTGTTTGTGAATTTGGCTGATGATGAACGTCCGGAAACGCAGGAGGATGTATCGACTTTTACCCTGATTCCTGCATTTGTTATCAGCGAGTTAAAAACAGCCTTTCAGATAGGTTTTATGATTTATGTACCCTTTATCGTCATTGATATGATTGTGGCCAGTACCCTCATGTCCATGGGTATGATGATGCTGCCGCCGGTAATGATATCCCTGCCGTTTAAGATTTTGCTCTTTGTTATGGTGGATGGCTGGCACTTATTGATTAAGTCGCTGATTGTCAGCTTCAAGTAAATGCGTTAAACGATGGGAGAAGAGGAGTGGGTGCGTATGTCAGGTGATTTGGTCGTACAGCTGGGACAGGAAGCCCTGTTCATTGTAATGATTGTGGCGGCTCCCATGTTGGGATTAGGACTTATTGTTGGGTTGATGGTCAGTGTATTTCAGGCGACGACATCCATTCAGGAGCAGACCTTGGCCTTTATTCCGAAGATTATAGCGGTTTTTGTTGCCATATTGATTTTTGGTCCATGGATGCTTCGGATAATGACGGAATATCTGACCAATATTTTAGTTAATTTGCCCGGCTATATCGGCTGAAGGAGCAGGTTATGGATTTTTTTGAGCTTCTGCAGGGACATGCAGCGGTATTTCTGCTTCTGTTGACCCGGGTAAGCGGAATATTTATCATTTCGCCATTTTTCGGCAGCTTGAATATTCCGGTTTATTTTCGGGCAGCAGCGTCCTTTGCCTTTGCCTTGGTGCTTTTTCCTGTGGTGGATAATTTTCAGGGGATAACGGCACCGGCAACTGTTTTGGGTTATGCAGGAGCTGTGCTGTCAGAGCTCTTTGTGGGCTGGATTATCGGGTTTGTTGCTTATATTGCTTTTGCCGCCATTACCATGGCAGGCAAGGTTATGGATATGCAGGCAGGTTTTGCCGTAGTGAACGTAATGGATCCGACTTCCGGTCAGCAAATGCCGCTTATCGGAAGTTTTCTTTATAATTTGGCGATTATTGTTTTTGTGGTGACCAATGGTCATCATATGATTATTTCGGCTCTTTTTGAAAGTTTTAAGATGGTTCCGCTATTAGGGGCTAACCCTGATCTGTCCTTGCCGCTGATTATTGCGCGCTTTACGACAGGAATTTTTTTTACGGGCATGAAAATTGCCATGCCGGTGACGTTTGCCATTTTGCTGACCAATGTGGGCTTAGGAATATTGGCGCGAACAATGCCCCAAATGAATATTTTTGTAGTGGGCATTCCGATGCAGCTTTCTGTGGGAATCTTGATTCTTTCCATGGTGCTGCCTTTCTACGTCTTGTTTCTGGATGTGTTGTTCAATGAAATGTATGGAAATATCACCATTGCTTTGGAAGCCCTGCAATAGGAATAGTTTTGTTTTTGATCTTCAGCTTTTTGCCGGTGATGATAAGACAGAGGAGCCGACGCAAAAGAAGCGGGATGACGCACGGAAGAAGGGACAGGTCGGTCGTAGTACCGATATGAGTGCTGCTTTTGTGCTGCTCATGGGTTTCTTTATTATAAAGATGTTGTGGGAATTTATCTATCATAGAATAGCGGACTACACAACATACGTTTTTTCTCATCTTAATCAAACCGTGGACACGGAAGGTGTGGTGCGGATTTTTATCGGCATTATGGAATTGCTGGCCCAGACAGCATTTCCCATTATGATTGCGATTATGCTGGTGGGTTTAGCGATAAATATGTTTCAGGTGGGGCTTAATTTCAATACTGAGGCCATTGAATTCAAGTTGGATAAGCTTAATCCCATCAATGGGTTTGGACGTATCTTTTCCAAGCGTTCATTGATGGAACTGGCAAAGTCCCTGATGAAAATTGCAATTATCGGCTTTTTTCTGTATGATTTTCTATCGGATCATCTGATGGAAATGCCGCAATTTATCTATTTCGATTTAACGACCAGCTTAGCCCAAATTTCGGATATCATTTTTAAGATGGCCTTTGAGGTGATCGGGGTTATTATGATCGTTGGTTTTCTGGATTATGCCTATCAGAAATGGCAGACCACTCAGGATCTCAAAATGTCCAAGCAGGAAGTGAAGGACGAAATGAAGCAATCCGAAGGTGATCCGCAAATCAAGGGCAAAATCAAACAGAAACAGCGGCAGATGGCCATGTCCCGCATGATGCAGGAAGTGCCCAAGGCCGATGTTATTGTTACCAACCCGACCCATTTTGCTGTGGCCTTGAAATATGAAAAAGGCATGGTTGCTCCCCAGATTGTGGCCAAGGGGCAGGATGTGGTGGCTCAGCGCATAAAGGAAATAGCCAGGGAAAACCGGGTGCCCATCGTGGAGAACAAGCCACTGGCACGTGCGCTTTATGCGGCAGCGGATGTGGGGGATATTGTTCCTGCGGAACTGTATCAGGCGGTGGCAGAGGTTCTGGCCTATGTA
Source organism: Pseudoselenomonas ruminantium (assembly GCA_002448495.1). Lineage (GTDB taxonomy): Bacteria > Bacillota > Negativicutes > Selenomonadales > Selenomonadaceae > Selenomonas_A > Selenomonas_A ruminantium_I. Next base: position 24,725 of record DJYL01000185.1, read on the forward strand.
TACCGTTTGAAGAACAATCGCCGCCGGGCGTAATAAAGTAAAAGGAGAGGCACTATGGCTGCACAACAGGCAGCTGCCCCGAATGCCGTATTCGGCAAGGGCAGTTTCATTCAAAAATACAGCGATGTTATGATAGCGGTAGCTATCGTGACCATCGTTGTCATGATGATTATTCCGCTGCCGACACTGCTGCTGGATATGCTTATCTGCTTGAATATCACCATCGCATTATTGCTGGTTATGTCGGTAATTTACAATAAGGAAGCATTGGATTTGTCTATTTTCCCGTCCTTGCTGCTTATTACGACCTTGTTCCGTTTGGCACTAAATATTTCATCAACACGTCTTATTTTGCTGGATGGTTATGCCGGAGAGGTTATTACCGCATTCGGTAACTTCGTTGTTGGTGGTAATCCGGTTGTCGGGTTTATCATGTTCGTTATTCTGGTAGCCATTAACTTTATCGTTATCACCAAAGGTTCGGAACGTGTGGCTGAAGTATCGGCACGTTTCACTCTGGATGCAATGCCCGGTAAGCAGATGTCCATTGATGCTGACCTCAATCAGGGCGCAATTACCGATGCCGAGGCAAAAATCCGCCGTGAGAAAATCCAGCATGAAGCGGATTTCTTCGGCGCTATGGACGGTGCTTCCAAGTTCGTAAAAGGTGATGCCATTGCGGCCATCATCATTATGATGATTAATATTGCCGGTGGTTTTGTTATCGGTATGATGCAGCGGAATATGGAAGCCATACAGGCACTGCAGACCTATACTTTGCTTACCGTAGGTGAAGGTCTGGTCAGCCAGATACCTGCCTTGCTCATCTCCACGGCTACCGGTCTTATCGTTACCCGTGCCGGAGCTGAGGGCAATTTGGGCAGCGACATTGTGTCTCAGCTATTCCATAATGACCGCATCTTCTTTATTCTCGGTGGTGTGCTGATATTCTTCTCGGTAGTTCCAGGTCTTCCGGGTGTACCGTTCTTTGCTCTGGCATTGTTCTGTTTTTTGATTGGCCGTCTGCTCAAACAGCAGACCGAAGTAAAGACGGAAGTTCAGCAGGAAGAAAAGAAGGTACAGGAGAAAAAGAAAGCAACGACACCGGAAAATATAGTATCCCTGCTGCAGGTTGACCCTATGGAGCTGGAAATCGGCTACTCGCTGATTCCGCTGGTGGATACTGGTCAGGGCGGTGACCTGTTGGATCGTATCGTGATGATTCGCCGGCAGTGCGCTTTGGAATTGGGGCTTGTGGTTCCCACCATTCGCATTCGCGATAACATACAGATTAAGCCCAACGCCTATATCATTAAATTGAAGGGCATTGAAATCGCTAAAGGCGAATTGATGCTGGATCATTATCTGGCCATGAATTCCGGTACAGTATTTGAGGAAGTGCCGGGGATTGAGACCACGGAGCCGGCTTTTGGCCTGCCTGCTTTATGGATTCCGGAAAACGAGCGTGAACAGGCAGAATTAAACGGTTATACCGTGGTCGATGCGGTGTCTGTACTGGCTACACACCTTACAGAGGTCATCAAGCAGCATGCAGATGAAATTCTGGGGCGTCAGGAAACCCAGAATCTCATCGACAACCTCAAAAAGTCCAATCAGGCTTTGGTGGACGAGGTCGTTCCGGAGCTGCTCAATGTTGGCGAGATTCAGAAAGTGCTGGCAAACCTCCTGCGGGAGCGCATCTCCATCCGCGATATGAGCACAATTTTGGAGGTGCTGGCCGATTATGGCCGGGCGACCAAGGATACGGAAATACTCACCGAGTATGTCCGTCATGCTATGGCCCGCCACATTACTCAGCAGAATGTGCAGAATGGAACCCTTCCCTGCATTACGCTGGATCCGGCTTTGGAAAATCGCATTGCCGGAGGTGTGCAACGGACGGAACATGGTTCTTACGTCAGCATCGATCCGGATTCCATGCAAAAATTGGTTACGGCACTCAATGAGGAGCTGCCGAAACTTACCAATATGGGCTATCAGCCAATTGTGCTGACCAGCCCCGCTGTACGCCTGTATTTCCGCAAATTGGTGGAGCGCTCTGTTCCCGGACTTATCGTTCTTTCTCATGCGGAAATTGAACAGAGTGTAGAGATTCAAATCCTTGGGGTGGTGAAGATTTAAGTTGCAAATAAAAGTAGTGAAAGCTCCAACCATGAAAGAAGCGATGGAGCAGGTAAAAGAAGAACTGGGCCGTGATGCGGTCATATTGCATACCAAAAAATACCGCGAAGGTGGTTTCATGGGATACAATGGCAAAGAAGTGGTGGAGGTAACCGCTGCCATTGAGGAAAATGACCAGAATGAGCAGCTGCAGAGCCGGAGCAGGCGCAGCATATCTGCTGAACCTGAGCCGCAGCCTGTTATGGGAAGCAAACTGGATGTCGTGTCCAAGGCAGCACCTATGCCTAACAATATTTTGTCACAGTATAAGACCAATGGCACGGAAACCGGAGTACGCATGGCTGAAGCACCCATCACAGCTCCGGCTTTTCAGCCATTGGTGCCGGAGCCTCCGTTGGTAAAGCCGCAGTCAGGCAGAATATTAACGACAGAAACCATAGAAGAAGCAACGCAAGCAAATATAGCAAAGGAAGATGAAAAAGTGACCCCTGCAAATCCAGTAAATGAAGCGCATCCTGTAGTACAGCCCGTAATGATAGCTTCTAATCCGGAGGATGCCGAAAAGATTCAAAAGCTGGAAGCAGAACTTGCGCAGATGAAAACCCTTTTGACGCAGGTGATGAGCAAGGATCAGCCACAGGATGAGGTTTCCCTGCAGGAGGCTTTGCGCCGTCAAGAAGTTGACGAAGATATCTTGAAAGACATGGCAGCCAAGACCGCAGCCGGGGATATGCTGATGGATTCTTTGGATAAACGTGCTCCCGAAGTGGTAGCAGGTTATCTGGAGGGAAAGCTGAATTTTGCCGAGGGGATTAAGCTCAATAAGCATGGTGTGCGGATTGTTGCATTAATTGGAGCTACGGGGGTCGGAAAGACAACGACGCTGGCTAAAATTGCAGCCCGCTTTGTGTTGGAGAAAAATATCCGGGCAGCGCTTATAACGGCAGATACTTACCGCATTTCTGCTGTAGAGCAGTTAAAGACGTATTCCGATATTATCGGCTTGCCGTTGGAAATCGTATATTCTCCTGAGGAACTGAAAGTCGCAATCCATAAGCATCGGGATAAGGACCTGATTCTTATAGATACGGCCGGACGCAGCCAGCATAATGAGTATCAGATGAAGGAGCTTCAGGAATTTTTAGCTGTGGATTCCCGCATTGAAAAGCATCTGGTCATGAGTGCAACCACCAAAAACCGTGATGTGGCAGATATTCTGCAGAAATTCTCTGTCTGTGACCCTGGAAGAGTTATCTTTACGAAAACAGATGAAACCAGCACATTGGGCATGATTGTCAATCTTCTGGCGGATAAGGATATATCCCTGTCTTTTATGACAAACGGACAGAGCGTCCCCGATGATATTATACCTGCTACAGCCGATAAATTAGCCGCATTACTGTTGAGGGAATGACATGGGAGATCAGGCAGCAAGACTGCGTCAATTAGTCGACAAAAATGAATATGAAGTTCAGAAGACCGATGCATCGTACTCTCCGACGCTTTCTGCTTTAGGTCCGCGGGTGATTGCTGTAACCAGCGGCAAAGGTGGAGTGGGCAAGACCAACATTACGGTAAATCTGGCTATAGCATTGGGGCAGGCCGGGCAGCGGGTTCTGGTGATTGATGCTGATTTGGGCATGGCAAATGTGGATGTGGTGTTGGGCAGCATGTCCAAGAAACATCTGCTGAATCTCTTGGAAAAGGATACGGAACTGCAGGATGTGCTGATTGATGGCCCCTATGGTGTCCGTTATATATCCGGCGGCTCCGGTATAGAAAAGGCTGCGGATTTCACCTATGAGGAACGGCAGCGCCTTATGCAAAAACTTACTGCCTGCGGGCAGATGGCCGATATTATCCTGATTGATACCGGAGCAGGTCTCGGAAAAAATGTAATGGATTTCATTTTAGCAGCCGATGAGGTGCTGTTGGTGACTACGCCAGAGCCGACGGCGCTTACCGATGCCTATGCCGTGCTCAAGGCCTATAGCATGTATGCCTCCAATAAAAATATCAAGCTCCTGGTGAATCGTGTATATGATGAAGCGGAGAGCCGGGAAGTGGTGGCAAAGCTGCAACAGACTTCTACCCGTTTTTTGAATATGTCTCTTGATTGTGTGGGATATGTATTTGAGGATACTGCTGTGATGCGTTCCGTGCGTCAGCAACAGCCGTTTTTAGCTGCTCAGCCGGGCAGTGTGGCAGCCAGATGTATACAGGGACTGGCTAACAGCATACTGTTTGGCAGTAAAATGACGGTTAAACGTGGTTGGAAAGGATTTTTGCGACAAATATTTAATTTTGCGCATTAAACATGGAGGAACTTGATTATGACAGGCGAATTAGTAAAAGCAAAGGAAATATTAAAAATTGGCCAGCGGGTCGAGTTCTATGTGGAAGGTGACGATAATCGATACGCAAGCCGCATTGAAGACATTCATGAGGATGCGTTGGAAGTTGCGATGCCGATGAGCAAGGCCGGTGTTCCCATTATTCCACGGGAAAACGAAAAAATTTATGGCGTGGCTATTGGCGATCAGTGCCGGTATCGTTTTTTCACCATGTACAAAGGAAAAGGACGCAAAGATGATCGTATTCCTGTATGGTATATTACCAAGCCGAAGTCTTTGGAGCGTTTCCAAAATCGTGAATTTGTACGTGTTAAGGTGAATCTTAAAGCCAATGTAAGTATTGTGGATGAGGATGGAACTATTCACGATAGTGAATTTGTACCTGTGGTGGATTTGAGCGGCGGAGGCATTTGTCTGGCATTTGATCATGAGGTGGCTGAAAATACCAAGGCAGGCCTGGAACTCACGGGGATTCCGGGAGCCAGCACCATTGATGTCATGTGTCGCGTCGTACGCTGTTCACCAATAGAACGGCCAGATGGAATGGTTATTTATCATGTAGGGGCAGCTTTCCAGCATTTGCCACGAGCAACCTCCAATAAGATTGTCCGTTACTTGTTTGCTGTACAACGGGCAAACATAGCAAAGGGAATTAAGGATAATTAATAGCAGATGTAAGGAAAGTTTTGCCGGATAAAAAGAGGTGAGCGGGATGATTCGAGTCTTGATTGCGGATGACTCTGCTTTTATGCGCAAGGTGCTGTCTGATTTTTTCAATAAACACCCGGATTTTGAAGTGGCTGGCACAGCGATAAATGGCAAGGAAGCGATAAGCAAGGTAAAAGAACTCAGTCCGGATCTGGTGACTATGGATGTAAATATGCCGGTCATGGATGGGCTGAATGCCTTAGCCGTCATCATGGAGGAGAAGCCTACTCCGGTGGTGATGCTAAGCAGCTTGACTCAGCAAGGGACAGAAGCCACGGTCAGGGCCTTGAGCCTCGGTGCAATCGATTTTATCAGCAAAGCGGGGGGGAGCATATCCAAGCTGGATTCCATAGAGGATGAGCTTTTGGAGAAATGCCGTAATGCTGCTAAGGCGAAGGTACATAAAATACCATATGCAGCCCAGCAAAAACTGGAAAATCAAAGAATTGCGACGCCGAGTCCGGCACCGCCCGTGATGAAGCGGGTGGAACTTCCTGTAAGGCAGGGGATGAAGCTCAAAGGCTCAGAACAGGTATCGACGTCACAAAATTCAGGAAATGTATTTGGCATTAAGCGTCCAAACTTGATCCTGCAGGCAAGGGGGAAACCGCAGCCGCCGGCAGCCGATAGAGTCACACCCGTAGTTATGACCAGCATGGGCAACGGCTCGAAAAAGCTTGTGGCAATAGGTACTTCCACCGGTGGGCCGCAGGCTTTGCAGCAGGTGATAACCCGCTTGCCGGGAAATCTCCCCTGTGGCGTAGTGGTTGTCCAGCATATGCCGGCAGGCTTTACCAAGGCATTGGCTGACAGGCTCGATACCATTTCACAGGTATCGGTAAAGGAAGCGGAAGACGGTGATGTGATTGAGCCGGGGCATGTATATATCGCTCCCGGGAGCCATCACCTGCGTGTCAGGGAAGATGGCAGCAATCGCAGAATTGTACTTGGACAGGATCCTCCGGTGGGAAATCACCGGCCAGCCGTTAATGTCATGTATGATTCCGTAGCCTCTATTGGCAAAAATCTGGTAGCTGTCATCATGACGGGCATGGGATGTGATGGCTGTGAGGGCATGAAAAAAATCAAGGCGGCAGGTGGTTACAGCATAGCTCAGGATGAGTCTACCTGCGTGGTCTATGGCATGCCCAAGGCTGTGGTGGATGCAGGATTGGCCGATGAAATAAAGCCCGTACAGAATATAGCTCAGGCTATCGTTGAGGCTGTAAAGAGATAAAGGATATAGGGGGAATACAAATGGATACCAATCAGTATATGGACATGTTTTTGGATGAATCTCACGAGCATTTACAGTCCTTGAATGAAGGCCTTTTAAGCTTGGAAGAAAATTCCGAAGACGTTTCAGTGGTAAATGATATTTTCCGTAACGCGCATACACTAAAAGGCATGTCGGCAACCATGGGATATAATAAAATTGCCGAACTGACCCACGAAATGGAAGATGTTCTGGATCTTATCCGTAAGGAACAGCTGAAGTTGGATGAAGATATTATCGATACCCTGTTTAAGTGTCTGGATTCGTTGGAACAGATGATTGACAGCGTAGCAAATGGGGAAACCGAAGATGTGGTGGATGTCAGTGATTTGGTAACGAAATTAAGTTCCATTTCCAAAGGCGAAGCTGCACCGGCTGCTGCCGCATCAGCGGCTGCTGCGGCACCGGCTGCACCGGCGGAAGCTGCGGCACCCGCACAGGCCGCGATTGCAGGTATAGAGCTTAGTGATACCGATAAGGAAATGCTTCGTCAGGCCAAGGAAGGTGGCATGATTGGTGTTCACATTCAGGTAACACTGGCCGAAACCTGCCTGCTGAAATCGGCGCGTTCCTACATGGTAATGAACGCTTTGGATGAATTGGGCGATGTAATCAAGTCTGTGCCTCCGGCAGAGGATTTGGAACAGGAAAAATTTGAACACAGCTTTGATATTTTAATGGTGACAGGCTCGGACAAGAAAGCCGTTGAAGATGCCTTGGGAACCATTTCGGAAATCGAAAAGATTGTGGTAGAGGTCGTAGATCCGGATAAGCCGGCTGAAGCTCCAGCACCTGCTCCCGCAGCGGCACCTGCCGCTGCAGCACCTGCTCCGGCAGCACCTGCTCCGGCAGCTCCTGCAACGAAACCGGCTGCACCAAAGCCGGCCGCTAAGCCCGCAGCAAAGTCTGCGGCTGCTGCTCCCAAGAAGGGACATCAGAGCCAGTCGGTGCGTGTAGATATCGATAAACTGGACACGCTTATGAACCTCATGGGCGAGCTGGTTATCAATAAGGTTCGTCTGGAACAGATTGGTCAGGCACATCGCCTTGGGGAACTCACGGAAACCTTGGAGCAGATGGACCGGGTTACCACCGACCTGCAGAACATCGTCATGAAGGTTCGTATGGTGCCGGTAAGTGCAGTATTCAACCGTTTCCCGCGTATGGTGCGTGATGTATCCAAAGAACTGAATAAAGAGATAAACCTGACCATCGAGGGTGAGGAAACAGAACTTGACCGTACCGTTATCGATGAAATCGGCGATCCGATCATGCACCTGCTGCGTAACTCTCTGGACCACGGCGTGGAACATCCTGATGACCGTGAAGCCAAAGGCAAGCCCAGAACCGGTGAGGTAGGACTTATTGCCCGCCATGAAGGCAACAATGTCGTCATCATGGTTACCGATGATGGCAGCGGCATTGATGCCAACAAGATTCGTAAAAAGGCCGTGGAAAAGGGCATGATTTCCCAGGAGGAAGCAGATAAGCTCGATGATGCTGATGCTGTACGCCTGATTTTCCTGCCAGGTTTTTCCACAGCCGAACAGATTACCGATATTTCCGGGCGCGGCGTAGGTATGGATGTTGTCCGCAGCAAGATTGAGTCCCTGTCCGGTCATGTGGACGTAGAAACCAAGATTGACGAAGGCTCTGTCTTTAAGATTAAATTGCCGTTGACGCTGGCCATCATTCAGGCTATGCTGGTCAAAGTACAGGAAGAAATCTATGCTATCCCGTTAGGCTCCATTGACAGTACGATTAACATTCAGCCCACGGATATCAAGACCGTACGCAACCATGAGGTCATCGTACTGCGTGGTGAGATTATACCGATTATCCGCATGGAGGAAACCTTACAGGTACCGCATGTGAAAGACTCTGATGAAATTTTCGTTGTAGTTGTACATGCCGGCGAAGCCAAAGCTGGTATCGTAGTCGACAACCTGATCGGTCAGCAGGAAATCGTAATCAAGACGCTGGGCAACCTGTTCACGGGGCTAAAGATGTTCTCCGGGGCAACGGTTCTCGGCGATGGCCGTGTAGCGTTGATTCTCGATGTAGCTACGATAATGCAGCAGTAAGGAGGCAGTAACCATGGCAAACGAAGAAATCAAACAGAATGAAGAAATTCAGGTCGTGGCGTTCAAGCTGCGGGATGAGGAATATGGCGTCAGCATCCTGAATGTACAGGAAATACGCAATATGACGGATATTACCCGCGTGCCCTTTGCCGCTGACTTTATCAAAGGTGTTATAAACTTGCGCGGCTCGGTTCTGCCGGTTATCGACCTGAAGAAACGTCTGGGACTTGCGGAAACTCCCTATACGGAAAATACCCGCATTGTCACGGTGACGGTTGATGAGCTGCATGTAGGTATGCTGGTAGATGCCGTAACGGAAGTGCTCACGATTGGCAGCAAGGTCGTTGATACCAAGAAAGCCACCAACGAGCGCAGTGATACCCGCTTCCTCAACGGTATTGGCAATGTTGACGGCAGACTGATTATCATGCTTAATCTCGAAGCTATTATTGGTGCAACTGGTGATGGGAAGTAAATAAAAAATGAGGTGTCTGATATGACCGATGAATTAAATCTTTCCGCCAATCAGCTGGATGCTTTGCGTGAGATTGGTAATGTTGGTGCAGGGAATTCGGCTACGGCTCTTTCCCAGGTCATCAACCGGAGAATTGATATGAACGTGCCCAAAGTGGCACTGGTGCCACTGGAAGTGGTGCCGGATTTGGTGGGCGGCCCCGATGCTGTCGTGGTAGGCATTTTCCTCCGCGTTTACGGCAAGGCACCCAGTAACATTCTGTTCCTGCTTCCTCAGAAATCCGCTTTTTATCTGGTGGATACCCTGATGGGCAAACCCCATGGAGAGACCAACAGTCTGGACTTCATGGATGAATCTGCCCTGATGGAAATCGGCAACATTTTGTCCGGCGCATACTTGAATGCGTTCTTTACCTTTACCAAGATTACCATGCTTCCCTCTATTCCAGCTTTGGCTATGGATATGGCAGGCGCTCTTTTGAACGTGGTACTGGCACAGTTGGGGCAGATGGGAGATCAGGCGTTGGTTATCGAAACAGAGTTCCTGTCGGAAGATGATGGTATAAATGGCCAATTCTTTCTGGTACCTGACCCGGGTTCGTTGGAGACGATTATAAAAGCTGTAGGAGTTGAGTGATATGGCAGATCTTATCAGAGTCGGGATGGCCGACTATAAAGTTGGTTCTGCTCCGTCAACCATCATCAGCTATGGTCTTGGATCCTGCATCGGGATTTCCCTGTATGACCCGCAGACAAAAATCGGCGGGCTCCTGCATATCATGCTTCCCGATAGCACGCAGGCTCGTCCCACGGACAATCCGGCTAAATTTGCGGATACAGGATTACCGCTGATGCTCAGGGATGTATTGGCACAGGGTGCGGTAAAAACGCGCCTTGTGGCCAAAATTGCCGGCGGAGCGCAAATGTTTGCTTTTCAGAACGCTACCGATATCATGCGTGTCGGCAGCCGTAATGCGGAAGCAGCAAAAAAGATTTTAAAGGAGCTTGGTATTAAGCTCATTGCCGAAGATACCGGCGGTACTTATGGCCGTACCGTGTCCATTGACCTCAACGATGGGGTCTATAAGGTCAAGACTATCGATAAAGGCGAGAAAACGATTTAATTTTCAGACAAATTGTGCAGGTGAAAAAATTTTGGTTAAATTATATGCAGCAGTGGTTTTCGCTTTTATCGCCGCCACGGTGATAGTAATTACAGGACTATCAAGTGATGCGCGGGCCATAACGGTTTTTCTTCGCAGCATAGTTGGTTTTATCAGTGCAGGCTTGGTGGTTTACATTCTGCTGAAAGTTCTGGCTGCTCAGGGCATTATGGATTTTGATGCCTTCATAGAGGCAAAAGATGAAGAGGCTTTGGCAGAGCTGGAAGGAGAAGAGTCTTCGGCGGCAGGTGAAAATACCGCCGAAGATGAATCACCGGAGACAGGAGAAGCGAAACCGGCAGAAAAAGGTGAACCGGCGCAGTTTGAGCCGCTAAGCAGCGATGACCTTACGCGCATGGAAACACCAGAGTAAGAATATGCTTAAATGTTAATGGGAGGAGGGCGTTCGGTGGAATCTTTTGAAATGACAAATGATGCGCCGGCTATTGATGTCGCTTCCCTGTGGCAAGACTATTTGCAAAATAAGAGTGTAGAGCTGCGCAACCAGCTGGCAGAATATTATCTGCCGCTTATCAAGCTGGTTGCGGGACGGCTCGCTATCAGCCTTCCTGCTCATGTGGATCGGGATGATTTGCTGTCCAGTGGTTTTTTTGGCCTTTTGGATGCAATAGACCGCTATGATATCGAGCGCAAGAATAAGTTTGAGACTTACGCAGGCATCCGTATCCGCGGGGCCATGCTGGACTATCTGCGGGCAAAGGATTGGCTTCCGGTGACCATACGGCAGCGAATTCGCCGCTATGAACAGGCAGTATATGATTTGGAAAATCGTTTAGGAAGACCCGCAACAGATGAGGAGCTGGCAGCAGAGCTTGAGATATCGGTAAAGGATTTGCAGGCGCTGGAAGGGCAGATTAGCGTGGCCACGGTCATTCCTTTGGACGATTACCTGCGGGCAGATTCTCCTTTGACCGGTGATCCCGGTCCTTCTGACCGCATGGAAAAAGAAGAACTCAGACAGACTCTGGCAGCAGCCATAGAGCGGCTGCCGGAAAAAGAAAAAAAGGTAGTAGCCTTATATTATTATGAAGAACTGACTTTGAAAGAAATCAGCTTAATCCTTAACTTATCCGAGGCCAGAATTTCCCAGTTGCATACGAAAGCAATTTTCCGCATGCGCGGCTATCTGGCAAGGATGAAGGCAAGCTTGGTATAAATTAGCCTAAGGGGGACGCAACATGGATGACCAGGTATTACGCCCGGCAGTTGGCGGAGAGGACGCAGGTTATCTGCTCGAATTCCTTCAAGACGGTGTTTTTGTAACAATATATCCCAGCAATGGCGCAGAGATTCTCTTTGAGCTTTCAGATGTGCGGCAAAGCCTGCATGACAACGGTGTAAATGATTACGATATCATTGAACTGTCGAAGATAATCCGTGAGGCAGCAGGGCAGCGCCGCAAGATAGCTGATGGGTTTGAAGAAGCTGCGCCGGAGATTGAGGAAGAAAACAGCGATTCTCAGCAGAACAGCGAAGTGCAGGCAGAACCTGAAGAAGAAAGTGAACCGGCGGGCATCATCATCGATGTCAGCCGTGACCAGATGATTGCCACGGTACGCTACGACACCAGTAAGGGAACGAAAAAGCCTGCTGAAGATGACATCAAAGCTGCGCTGGCAGAAAAGGGAGTAATTTATGGTATTAATGAGGAAGCCATAAAAAAAGGTGTGCGAAGCCTGACTCCGTTTGTCGTTGCTGAAGGAAAGCAGGTACAGCATGGCGAAAATGCCAAAATCGAGCGCAAATTTGACTTGTCACAGAAAAACAGACCCAAAATCGATGAATACAATAAGGCTGATTACAAGGATATGGGGCTTTTCGTACTGGCCAAGAAGGGTGAACTTTTAGCTGTACGCATTCCCCAGACAGAAGGTATACCCGGAAAAAATATATTCGGTCTGGATGTACCGGCTCGTCCGGGACGTCCTATTCCTGTACCGCAGGGGAAAAATACGGAAATCCGTAATGATAATGAGCTTTATGCAACCATTGACGGCCAGATTGTTGACTCTACCCGTAAGATTGATATTGACCCTCATCTGGCTATCCGCTCCAGTGTAGGCGCAGCCACCGGCAATATTGATTTTGTGGGCAGTGTATCCATTCAGGGCAATGTCGAAGCTGGTTTTGTGGTAAAAGCAACTGGTGATATCGAAATCGGCGGCATGGTCAATGGCGCAGTGGTGGAAGGCCGCAACATCATGATTAAGGGCGGCATCAATGGGCAGAATAAAGGTCATGTCAAGGCTGTGGAAGATGTGCATGCCATGTTTGCGGAAAATGCCGTGATAGAAGCCGGACGGGATATCACGATTGTTGATGCGATACTGCATTCTCAGGTGCGGGCCGGTAATATGATTTATGTCGAAGAGAGACGAGGAATTATTACTGGCGGAAATATCGCTGCCGGTGAGGAAATCCGCTGCAAGCTGGTGGGCAATGCCGCCGCCGTGGTGACCAAGATGTCTGTGGGGGTTGACCCGACTGTACAGAAGCGCTATCAGGAAGTCTGTCGGGAGTGCAAGGAGGACAGAGGGCGCCTCAAACAGATTACCCAGATGCTCAATACACTGGGCAAAATTGATGTAAGCCGTCTGCCGCAGCAGCGAATTGATCAGATTAATGCGCTGACCCGTTCACAGTTCCCCCTGGCAGGGAAAATCAAGCGGGCGGAAAAGGAAATACAGGCTCTGGAAGAAGCCATGGGGCGCATGAAGGAAGGTAAAATTCGGGTTATGGATACGGTTTATCCGGGGGTACGCATATCGATTAATTCGGTGATTATGAACGTTCAAAGCAGTATCCGCCGCTGTCTCCTGACTGTAAAGGAAGATCGCATCAATATTGGCACCTATTAAAACGGTTTATGTGAGGGCATCGTAAGGGATGCCCTCCGTTTGTAGTATTAGGAAAGAAGGGAAAAACATGGAAGTCGGCCCAATGAGTATGCAGATGATAGTTCCCCGGGCTGCTGATGCCGGGCAGGTACAGCACAATCTTAATCAGGCCAATGCTCTGCAGTCTGACTATCAGGCGCTGGAGCAGAAAAACGATGATAAATTAAAGCAAAAACAGGTGCGCGGCAAGGAAAATCCAGAAGATGGGCGTATAAAGGATGACCCTGAACGGCAGAAAAATCGGGGCGGGGGACAAGGCCGCAAACGTCGTGCGGCAGAAAGCCAGACCGAGGAAGTTCCTGAGCAGCCAATGGAAAGGATGGCGGCAGACCCTTCAAGAGGGCAGCTATTAGACATCAGCCTGTAAATATCGTATAATCTATATGGATTATATCGTGAGGAGGTTTTTAGTTCAGTCTATGTTTCCAGAAATATTTGGTTTTCTTATTATAGCCGGTGCTTTATTGGTGATGGTGGTGCGTGTAATTTCCAAGCGTCAGCAAAGTGTGGATACAGAGACACTGCGGGCATCCACGGAACAACTGAAGGCAGAGCTTACACGTTCTGCTGATGCGGTTATTTCCCGGATGGGCAAGCATATCCAGCATTTGGAAAATTTGCTTCGGCAGGCCGATGAGCGCAATGTCCGGCTGGAAGCAGGAATAGGTGAATACAAGCGGCTTGCCGGAGAAATGGAAGAACGTTCAGCGGCATTGAATCGGGAACTTACCGAAGCCCGCAAAGTGATTGCAGAACTTGCTGCCTATCAATCTGTACCCTTGATGCAGCAACCCGTAATGCCTGTATCATCCACGGTGAACAGCCAGCAGATGATACCGCCTGCTGCAATGCAGCGAGTAGATGCGCAGGATTTTGCCGCAGTTTTGCAAAATTCCATGAACCGTGAGGAGCCGGCGATTAACGCGCAGCAGGCAACCGGACTTGCTGAAGCGATGACCAGACATCCGGAGGAGGTACCGGAGAATATTGTTCCTGAGACGGAGGAGCTTAGGAAAACGCAAGAAGAGGAAATACCAGAGCCACCGAAAAAAAGAGAGCCGGAAAAGGTGATTTCGCCTGCTGCTGCTAAGGCAAAGGCATTGCTGCGAAGTGGTTATTCTGTAGAAGATACTGCCCGGGAAACAGGGATGGGCCGTGGTGCTATTGAATTGCTCAAAGAAATGAATAAACGTGATTTGCAGTAAAAAAAGCCGTGAAGATGAATAATCTTTACGGCTTTTTATGTGCGCCCGGCATTTTGGCGCTATACCGGTTGCCGGACCGGCGAAAATAAATGTAACAGTCAGCCTTGAACTAAATTTCTGTTTATGCGCCGACGGGATGCACATGTATGCCTTGACTGTGTAAATTGTTCAAGGTGCTGCTGTCTGCTAAATCATCGGTATACAGGGCACTGACTTGATTGTAGGCCAGAAGCTTTACCGTGCCATGCAGGCGGAATTTTGCCGACTCCGTCAGGATGATGGTCTGTTCTGCCCGTTCTGCCATGCAGCGGGCAGCCTCAGCCCGCATGAGGTCATTGGACATAAAGCCCAGTTCGTTCAGTCCGTCTGTACCGACAAAAAACTTGCTTACATAAAAATCCCGTACACAGCTGCGAATCATGGGACCGACCATTACCTGAGCTTCTTTTTGATATTCGCCGCCCAACAATATTACGCGGACATGGGGATATTTGCGAATATAATCGGCGATAAAGGCGGAATTGGTGATGATGGTCACATCACGGCGATTAGCAGCGAGTTCCTCTGCCAGCAGGGCACAGCAGCTGCCGGATTCAATCATAACGGTTTCCCCGTTATGTACGCTTTCAGCTGCCCGGCGGGCAATGCGCAGTTTGGCATCATAATTGAAGGAAAGATGGTTGCCGATATCATCACTGGTCGTCAGACGGGCAAAACCATGCTCACGGCGCAAAAGTCCCTTTTTCGCAAGGATATTCAAATCCTTGCGTATGGTAACTTCCGAAACGTCCAAGGCTTTGGCCAGCTCGGTCACAGCAATGCGGTTGTGCTGATTGACAAGGCTTAAAAGCTTGCTATGGCGAATGTGCATAAAATCATCCCCTGTTTGATAAATATAAGACAATTATAGCAAAAAAAGCGAAATAATACATTACAAAAGTAAAAAATATTACGAATGAAATTAATATAGATAAACAAAAAAACCTGCCCTTTCGAGCAGGTTTTTTTCTATCTCATCTGAGAATTATTTAGCGAGTGCGTTCACTTTGCGAGCCAGACGGGACTTTTTGCGAGCTGCGCAGTTCTTGTGGAACACGTGGTTAGCAGCAGCCATGTCAATGGTCTTGCAAGCAGCCGTGAGGAGGGATTTCGCTTCATCAACGTTTCCAGCCTCAACAGCGTCGAGAACACGACGGGAAGCAGTGCGTACACGGGACTTCTCAGCAGCGTTCTTCGCACGGCGCTTAGCGTCAGATTTTACACTAAGAATAGATGCTTTAATATTCGGCAAGTAGTTCACCCCCCTCAATTGATTCGTTACCTAGCTATTTTAGCATGTCATTTTCCAAAAAGCAATAGGTTTTATTTTTTTTCTATGGCAAAATCTGCATAACTACGTTATAATAACCATTATATGGATAGAAGTTGAAAGGAAAATGACAATGCAGAACAAGCATATTCGCAATTTCTCGATTATCGCCCATATCGACCATGGCAAATCGACCATTGCGGACCGGTTGATTGAATATACGGGCACATTGACGCAGCGGGAGATGGAAGCGCAGGTCCTTGACAGCATGGACCTGGAGCGTGAGCGTGGCATTACGATTAAGGCCCAGACGGTGCGCCTTGACTACAAGGGCAAAGATGGGCAGATGTATCAGTTAAACCTCATCGATACGCCGGGCCATGTGGATTTTACCTATGAGGTTTCCCGCAGTCTGGCTGCCTGCGAAGGGGCGCTGCTGGTCGTGGATGCGGCGCAGGGCGTTGAAGCGCAGACACTGGCGAACGTCTATATGGCGCTCGAAAATGATTTGGAAATCGTGCCGGTCATCAATAAGATTGACCTGCCTAGTGCTGACCCCGACCGCGTGAAGGAGGAAATCGAAAACACCATTGGCCTGGATGCCACGGATGCGGTGCTGGCTTCGGCGAAAACTGGTATCGGCATTGAAGAAATCCTCGATGCCATTGTGGAGCGCATTCCTGCCCCGGAAGGGGACGAGAATGCGCCCTTGCAGGCGCTTATCTTTGACTCCTTCTTTGATTCCTACAAGGGCGTTATTGCTCATGTGCGCGTCAAGCAGGGCAAAATCAAAAAGGGCATGCGTCTTAAAATGATGGCTACGGGCAAGGAATTTGAGGTCACGGATGTGGGCTGCTTTAAGCCGCAGCCGGTGGATGTCGGCGAGCTCAATATGGGCGAAGTTGGCTTTGTGGCCGGTTCCTTAAAGGACGTTCGCGATGTGCGGGTCGGCGATACCATTACCTTTGCGGACCGGCCTGCGGCAGAACCGCTGCCGGGCTACCGCGGCGTTACGCCGATGGTGTATTGCGGCCTGTATCCGGTGGAAAGCGCTGATTACGACAACCTCAAGGACGCTCTCGAAAAGATGCAGATTAATGATGCGGCTTTGGTTTTTGAGCCGGAAACATCTGTGGCTTTGGGCTTTGGTTTCCGTTGCGGCTTCCTGGGCCTGCTGCATATGGATGTTATTCAGGAGCGTTTGGAGCGTGAATATCATCTGAAACTTATCACGACGGCGCCTTCGGTTATCTACCATGTGTTTAAGACGGATGGCACGGTCTTAAATGTCAGCAATCCGGCTGAACTGCCGCCGCAGACGGAGATTGAGCATATCGAAGAACCGTTTGTTAAAGCGACGGTGATTGTGCCCAATGACTTTGTCGGGGCGGTCATGGAGATTTCGCAGGACAAGCGGGGCGTGTTCAAGAACATGGACTATCTCGATACCAACCGTGTCATGATTACCTATCATATTCCGCTCAATGAAATCATCTTTGACTACTTCGACCGTTTGAAATCGGCAACCAAGGGCTATGCTTCGCTGGATTATGAACTGGCGGATTATCAGGAGTCGAAGCTTGTGAAGGTGGATATCCTCTTGAACGGCGACCCGGTGGATGCACTCTCGACGATTGTCCATAAAGACCGCGCGCAGAGTCGTGGCCGTCAGCTGGCATCCAAGCTCAAGGAAATCATTCCGCAGCAGATGTTTGAAATTCCCATTCAGGCGGCGATTGGTTCCAAGGTTATCGCGCGTGAAAACGTGCGGGCGCGGCGCAAGGACGTTCTGGCCAAGTGCTA
>DJYL01000097.1:0-5173 GCA_002448495.1 Pseudoselenomonas ruminantium
CTCGTTCTTACCATTAGGGAACGATAAATATGAGTATTGCTCCTGGCCATGGCGATTTTTGCCAGCTGCGGCAAGGGTTACCCGAACAGCCGGAAGAAGGAGGAACTTCTTCCAATTGAAGGAAGGGTTGCTGAGGAAACGGTAATAGGTATTCTTGGAAACAACATGGTCGTTATGTTTTGACTCCAAGGAACGGAACAGATTCTTCCCGTAGAAAACCAGCATAACAAGGCGCTGAAACATTTCAAAGGCAGAAAGGCCGCAGCCCTTGCGTATATTGGCTTTGTAAAGAAGTTTAGCAATTTGCAGCTCCTTTAGGACAGAGAAAATCTGATTTTGGGACTGTTCAAAAGAATAATTTTGGTATAACATGTAGTCAGCACCTTTCTGGTATTTGGTTTTGTAGCTGATTCCATTATACCAAGAATAGGTGCTATTTTGTTGTCAAGAAAGGCTTTATATCCTACGCGATGCCAGTATTTTCTAGGGATTGGCGTTATTTTCGTGGTGGGAAAGTTGAGTTATAAATGTTCTCTTTGCGGCTGGATTGTGGTTTGTAACCATGTTCAGCCGCTTTTTTCTGCGCTGTATGTGCCGTCCTTAATTGACTTATGCACCTGTCTTTGTTAATATTGTAAGGTAGGTTTATTAATAGGATTGGAGTGATTTTGTTTGCTGGGATTTCTCAAAAGATTCTTAGGCGACAATAACGATAAAGAAATTGCCCGTTATCGCGAGGTTGTCGAAAAAATCAATGCTTTGGAGCCGCAGATGGCGAATCTGACGGACGACAAACTGACGGGGTATACGGGAAAGTTCAAGGAGCGTCTGGCGGAAGGCGAAACGCTGGATGACTTGCTGCCGGAGGCTTTTGCCGTTGTGCGTGAAGCCTCCCGCCGTACGCTCGGTATGCGTCATTTTGATGTGCAGATGATTGGCGGCATGTGCCTGCATGAAGGCCGTATTGCGGAAATGCGTACCGGTGAAGGTAAGACCCTTGTGGCAACGCTGCCGGTATACCTCAATGCGCTGACGGGCAAGGGCGTGCATGTGATTACGGTCAACGACTATCTGGCTCGCCGTGACAGCGAGGAAATGGGCAAGCTCTATCGTTTCTTAGGGCTGACGGTTGGTCTCGTAGTACACGATATGGACTTTCCGGAACGCAAGTACGCTTATAGCTGCGATGTAACCTTCGGTACGAACAACGAATTCGGTTTTGACTATCTGCGTGACAACATGGTTATCTATCCCGACCAGATGGTACAGCGGGAACTCAATTATGCGATTGTCGATGAAGTGGACTCCATTCTCATTGATGAAGCGCGTACGCCGCTGATCATTTCCGGGCCGGGTGCAAAGTCCACGGATATGTATGCGACGATGGCCCGTGCTGTTGCTACGCTCAAGGAGGGCGTGGATTATAAGGTGGATGAAAAGCAGAAGACGGTGGCGCCGGACGACAGCGTAGTGCCCAAGATTGAAAAGATGCTGGGCATCAGCAATCTCTATGCGCCGGAAAATATCGAGCTGTCCCACTGCTTTACGGCAGCGCTCAGAGCCAAGGCGCTCATGAAGCGTGACCGCGATTATGTGGTGCGGGATGATGAAGTCATCATCGTTGATGAATTCACGGGCCGTCTGATGGAAGGCCGCCGTTATTCCGATGGTCTGCATCAGGCGATTGAAGCCAAAGAGGGCGTGAAGATTCAGCGCGAATCGCAGACGCTGGCGACGATTACCTTCCAGAACTACTTCCGCATGTATAATAAGCTTGCCGGTATGACCGGTACGGCCAAGACCGAGGAAGACGAATTCCTGAAAATCTACAATCTGCCGGTAATCGTGGTGCCAACCAATAAGCCGGTACAGCGCGTGGATTATCCGGATCTTATCTACAAGAACAAGGCGGCTAAATACCGTGCCGTCGGCAAGTTCGTCAAGGAACTGCATGAGAAGGGGCAGCCGGTGCTTATCGGTACGACCTCCATTACGCAGTCGGAAGAACTCAGCAATGTTTTGAAGAAAAACGGCATTCCCCATAATGTACTCAATGCCAAGTTCCATGAAAAGGAAGCCGAAATCATCGCCGACGCCGGTCAGCGCGGCGCGGTGACCATTGCCACCAATATGGCAGGCCGTGGTACGGATATTAAATTGGGCGAAGGTGTGCCGGAACTGGGTGGTCTCTTTATCGTGGGTACGGAACGCCATGAATCCCGCCGTATTGATAATCAGCTGCGCGGGCGTTCCGGACGTCAGGGCGACCCCGGCGCCTCCCGTTTCTTCCTGTCGCTGGAAGATGATTTGCTGCGCCTGTTCGCCTCCGACAGAATTGCCGGCATGATGGACAAGCTGGGCATGGAGGAAGACGAGCCGATTGAACATAAGCTCATCACCAACTCCATTGAACATGCGCAGAAGAAGGTCGAAGCGCGCAACTTCGATATTCGTAAGCAGGTGCTCGAATATGATGATGTCATGAATCAGCAGCGTGAGGTCATGTATGGCGAACGCCGCAAGATTCTGCTTGGCGAAAATCTGCGCGAAAACATCATGGGCATGGTCAACCATATCATCAAAGACGAGATGAACCAGTACGCCAACGAACAGCTCTATCCGGAAGAATGGCAGCTTGATGGCCTCATTGAAGATGCTGAAAAGATTTATGCTCCGGCAGGTTTGTTGAAAAAAGAAGAACTGGTGGAACTTTCCCGTGATGAACTCAAGGAAAAACTCGAACAGACGGCGGCTGACGGCTATCATCAGCGTGAACTGCTGTTCGGTGAAGAAAATATGCGGGAGCTGGAAAAGGTCGTTATGCTCCGCGTGGTCGACAACAAGTGGATGGAACATTTGGACCACATGGATATGCTGCGTGACGGCATCAACCTGCGGGCCTATGGTCAGCGCAATCCGCTTGTGGAATACAAGATTGAAGCGCTCGATATGTTCGAGGAAATGGAATCGGCCATCATGGACCAGATTGCTTCCCTCATGTATCATGTGAGCATTGTAACGCCGCAGCAGCAGGAAGCTGAAGCGGAAGGCCAGCCGGCAGAAGCCAATGTAACGCAGAAGCAGAAGATGGAAGAAACCATCCGGCAGCAGCGCTCGCAGCTCTCCGACCATCTGAGCAGCGCTCGCGCCAGCCACGGTGATGAAGTCAGCACCGCAACGGCAAAAAAGGCGGCGGCAGCGGAAAAAATTGGCCGCAATGACCCCTGTCCCTGCGGCAGCGGCAAAAAGTACAAGAACTGCTGTGGGCGGGACAAGTAAGAGGACGTTTCACAGACTACGAATGAGGTGTGAAAGGAAAACATGTTAGAAGATTTGAAACCCCGGTTAGGCGAGTTAAAGGAAAAACTGGACAACATGGGAAATTCTTTGGAAATTCCTGTGAAGGAAGAAAAAATCGCCGAACTGGAATATAAGATGGGGGAACCCACCTTTTGGGATGATGCGGAAGCTGCCCAGAAAATCAATCAGGAACTGGCCGATTTGAAGTCCGGCGTGGATAAGTATAAAGAACTGGTCGGTAAACATGAGGACGCAGAAACCCTGCTGGAAATGGGGCTGGAAGAAGATGACCAGTCCATGGAAGAGGATATAAAAGCTGTTCTCGATGAAGTAGCCGAAGGCTTAGAAGCCCTGCAGCTCGAAGTACTGCTCTCCGGCCCCTATGATGGCAACAATGCCATTTTGACCTTGCATGCTGGTGCGGGCGGCACGGAAGCGCAGGACTGGACGCAGATGCTTCTGCGCATGTATGGCCGCTGGGCAGAACGCCATGGCTTTACCGTGGAAACGGCAGATTTGCTGCCCGGTGATGAAGCGGGCGTAAAATCCGCTACGCTCTTTATCAAGGGACATAACGCCTATGGCTTCTTAAAGTCAGAAAAGGGCGTACACCGTCTGGTGCGTATTTCGCCCTTTGATGCCAATGCCCGCCGTCATACGTCGTTTTCGGCCTGCGACATCATGCCGGAAATTGACGATGCCGTAGAAGTGGATATCAATATGGCCGATGTGCGCGTGGATACTTATCGTGCATCCGGTGCCGGTGGTCAGCATATCAACAAGACCTCCTCGGCTGTGCGCATGACCCATGAGCCGACGGGCATCGTGGTGCAGTGCCAGAACGAGCGCTCTCAGCTGCAGAACCGCGAACAGTGCCTCAAAATGCTGCGCGCCAAGCTCTTTGAACTGGAAATGGAAAAGAAGGAAGCAGAGCTTGCCAAGCTGGAAGGCGACCAGCAGAACATCGAATGGGGCAGCCAGATTCGCTCCTATGTGTTCCAGCCCTATACGATGGTCAAGGACCACCGTACGAGTCAGGAAACAGGCAATGTGCAGGCGGTTATGGATGGGGATATCGACCCCTTTATCCGGGCTTTTTTGGCAGCCAAGGCCAATCATGAAATCTAATTAATGCTTAATGCGCATGTGAAGCCTTCCCCATGCGGGAAGGCTTTTGTTGTGAGGAGGTCTGATTTTGCGAAAAGGCTTGACTATTCTGGGGGCTTTATTCATAATAATAATCGTGTTTAGTGAGACGCTCCTGCCCTGGCTGGCCAGTGCGACATTGCAGACCCGCATGAATCAGCGGCTTTCGACCAGTGATGCGCAGGTGGCAGTGGACAGCCGTCCCGGTATTTTACTGCTGGGAGGGCAGGTGCAGCAGCTCCATGCTGTGGCGCATCAGGCCAAGGTGGGGCAGGTCTATTTTCGGGAAATAAGTATGTCCGGTGAAAATGTTCAGCTGCGTGTCGGCGATTTATTGCAAGCCGGCAAGGTAGCTTTGCAGTCTGCGGACAAGCTGCTCTTAAAGGGGGTAGTGGACGAGGAGAACCTGCAGGAAGCCCTGACCCGCAAACTGGACAAGGTGGAAAATGTGCAGGTCAGCATCACCCCGGACAGGGTTCTGGTTACAGCCAATACAAAACTCATGGGACGTATGGTGGATATTGAGTTGGAAGGCAATGTGATTGAGGATAGCGGCTCGTTATATTTTCAGATGACGCATCTGGCCTTTAAGAACAGCCGTATAGGTACGGCTAAGCTTGGCGATTTGTTTGGCAATATCCAGCTGGCACCGCCGGGCAGGCTCCCCATGGGACTTAATATCCGTGATGTGCAGCAGACCAAGGGGGCTATCGTCATTACGGCAACG
>DJYL01000097.1:5295-12272 GCA_002448495.1 Pseudoselenomonas ruminantium
TGGTGCTCTTTATCGTTATCGGACTGATAGCGGCTCTGATTATTGGTGTGGCCCGTCATCGGGTAGAAGAAGGCAACCGTCAGGTTGATATGGCTATCAATTATGAGGATTTATTGGAGCTTTCCGAGCGGGAGGGGCTGCCTGCCGAGGAGGTTCTGGCACAGGCCAAGGCAGCGGGAATCACCTCGCTGGCCGTTTATGATACGACCTTCAAAAAGTTAAATGCCAGTGGCAAGGCAACGGCTCTGGCCGGCAGTGAGATTTTGGCCAACTTCCACAGCGGCAGTCTTTCAGATCCATTCTGGCGGCAGCTGGTGGCTGAGGGAAAAATTCTGGGCAATGAAGTCTATATTGTGGGGCATGACAAGCGAACCTGGCAGGAACTCAAAGAAGATGTTCCCCGCCGTCTGGGTAGTGACCGGGTAACCTTGCTGCAGGTGGGCAGTGAAGAAGTTATGGCGGTAAAGGCGCATTATGAATCCTTTATTAAAATGGATTTGGGCATGCCCACCGATGAAATGGAAGCGGTGAACAAGGCCGGTTTTTATGTGCTGGCGCGTCCGACCAATTTCAATAAGTGCAGTGAGGAGGATGTAGCCGCCGTCTTCAAGCGGCTGGAGGCGATAAAAATCTCCGAAGTGGTGTTTTCCGGCTCGCAGGTGCTCGGTGCCAATAAATCCTTGCAGGCCACCATTGATGAGATGAAGAAGCGCGATTTGACTTTGGGCCTGATTGAAGGTGTGACCCAGCTGCAGTTCTACAAGCAGGACGGCATGAATGAGGTGGCCAAGGGTATCGGCTATGACAAGGTAGCCCGCCTTTACTCCATTCCCAAAGACGAACAGCCGAAATTAAAAATTGCCACGGCGGTGGAACGTTGGGCCAACACGGATGAAGAACGCAATATCCGCATTGACCTTTTGCGGATTTACGATAAGCCCTCACCCAATATGAGCCTTATGGAAACCAATATGCAGTATTTTAAGGATACGCGTGATATACTTACGGCTCATGGCTTTACCATCGGGCCGGCAGCTACCTATGCGTCCTTTTATCCGGACAAGTTCCTGCGGGCGCTGGTTATGGTGGGCATAGCGGCGGCGGCTGTGCTGTATCTGAGTCTGGTAATTCCCTCGCTCAATATGGCGGTGAAAAAGCAGTGGATGCTTTTTGCGTTGTTTGCCTTAGCGGCAGCAGTGCCGGTATTGATGGGCAATGGTTCCAAAATCCGGGTACTGGCAGCTTTGGCAAGCGCCAATTTGTTCCCTGCCATTGCAATTATTTTCCAGTTGGACAGAATCCGTTATCTGCGGGATAAGATGACTATGGGCTTTGGCAGGATGCTGGCAACGGGGCTGGTGGCGCTGTTTGTCACGGGGGCGATGTCCTATGTTGGCGCAGCTTACCTGTCCGGTTCTTTGGCGGATACAGAGTATCTGTTGGAATTCCAGATTTTCCGTGGGATTAAACTCACCTTTGTACTGCCTTTGGTTTTGGTCGCTATTGCCTTCCTGCAGCGGTATGACGTCTTTGATGGCCGTATGGATGATACGGAGGGTGTACTGAACCAGCTGAAAAAAATTCTGGATATGCCGGTTAAAATCAAGACGCTTTTCCTCATGTTCCTTGTTCTGATTGCCGGTGTGGTCTTTGTGGCGCGCAGCGGTCACACTTCCGGCATGCCGGTTTCGACTGCGGAACTGAAGTTCCGGGCATTTTTGGAGCAGGCGTTCTATGCCCGTCCGCGTACCAAGGAACTTTTGATTGGACATCCGGCTTTTATGCTGGCGGTAATGGCTTTCTGGCGCAAGTGGCCGACGATGGTTTTCTTTGGTCTGGTGCTGATTGCCACCATCGGTCAGGGTTCTATGGTTGAGACATTTGCCCACATGAGAACTCCTGTTTACATGTCCTTTATGCGCGGCATTGGCGGAATTGTATTGGGTGCCGGTATTGGTGCCGTGGCCATGATGCTGGTTCAGCTGTGGCAGACGGTTATTTCACGAGCAAAGGAGCGTAAGGCAGCGTAATGAGCAGAATCGTCGTATCGGGTTATTATGGCTCAAAAAACGCCGGAGATGAGGCCATGCTTTCGGCCATGTTGGAAGTTCTCGGCGACCTCGACCCCAAACTTCATATTACGGTGATTTCTGCCGACCCGGAGGATACCCGGAAACGCCACGGCGTGGATGCGATTTCCTGGCTGGGATTTCCGGCGATTATCCGGGAACTGCGGCGGGCTGACCTCTTAATCAGCGGCGGCGGCAGCCTTTTGCAAAATGTCACCAGCCGCCGCAGTCTCTACTATTATATGCTCATCATTATGCTGGCGCATTTTTTGGGCACTAAGGTTATGCTCTATGCGCAGGGGATTGGCCCGATTATCGGTCATGTAGCAGAACTGGCTATGCGTTTTTTGGGCAATCATGTAGATTTAATCACCGTCCGGGATGAAGGCTCCCTGCGGGAACTGGCCCGGTTAGGGATAAATAAAACCATTATTGAGTGTACCGCAGACCCTGTGCTGGCTATTCATCCTGTGGGGAAGGAAGCGGGGCGCGCAATATTTAAGGCCTATCATGCTGATGGGGCCAAACCGGTTTTGGGCATTTCCGTGCGGGAATGGCAGGGCTGGCGTCATTACAAGGAAGTGCTCGCGGAAGTTTCCGATATGGTTGTGCGGGAACTTTCGGCACGGGTGGTCTTTATTCCCATGCAGTTTCCTGATGATGTGAAGGCGGCGCAGGCCATTGCAGCACTGACGAAAGAGGAATGCACGGTACTGAAGGATGAATATACGACCAGTGAGTTTTTGTCTCTGGTCGGCAATATGGATTTGATGCTTGGCATCCGTCTGCATGCCCTGATTTTTGCCGGGGTAATGGGCGTGCCTATGCTCGGAATTTCCTATGACCCCAAGATTGACCGCTTCCTGTCGTCCATCGGTGAAGAGCCGGTAGGGAATTTGCGGGATGTTACCGCTGAGGAACTCATGGCGGAAATCCGCCGCAAGTGGAATGATAAGCAGACCTTCCGGCAGAAGAATGGTGAGCTGCTGGCAAAACTGCGGGAATTGGCTGCGCATAATGCAGAACTGGCGGTAAACCTAGCTCATAAGTAATTCATATAACCTGCCCTAAAGGTAAGGGGCAGGTTTTTTGTTTTGTCAGGGGGAATTTTCTTGCCCAATAATAAATATATGACCTATGAATATCTGCTGGCATTGCGTCAGAATCATGCCGCATGGCGGTTGCTGCGGGCGGATTATGCTCCATTGGCAGCAGCTTTTTTCTATAAGGTGTTTATTGTACCCAAGAGGCGGGGCATTGAAGTACAGGAAATGTTGGAAGCACTGGATATGTTTATCTATGACTGCAGCTGCCAGGAAGGCGGGTTTGCCCGTTCCCCGAAAGATTATTTGGAAATGTGGGCAGACAGCAGTTACGGCTGGCTGCGCAAGTATGAATATCGCGGCGACTGGTATTATGATTTGACTGCACCAGCCCAAAAGGCCGTGGAATGGCTCGTGAGCCTGCAAAAGCAGGACTTTATCGGCACGGAATCCCGCTTGCGTACGGTGTTCAATCTGCTTCATGAGATTGTCCGGGAAACGGATACCAATGCTGAGCATCGTTTGGCCTATCTAAAGGGGCAGGCAGAAAAAATTGCAGCAGAAATCCGGGCGATTGAGGAAACCGGGGAAGTTAAGCCCGGTTTGGATGAGGTACAGATTAAAGAGCGATTTTTGCAGGCGGAGTCTACGGCAACGGCGATATTGGCCGATTTTCGTGAAGTTGAGGAAAACTTTCGGGAACTGACTCGTCAGGTACAGGCTGATGTAGTGAAATGGACACGGGGCAAAGGGGAACTGCTGGAAAAGATTTTCAGCGAGAGCGATATAATCCGCAATTCGGAACAGGGACGCAGCTTTATGGCCTTTTGGCGCTTCCTGATGTTTTCCCAACAGCAGGATGATTTGCGGGAGACGCTCAGTCAGGTGGAAAATACACCGGCACTAAAGGCTGTTGTTCATGAGCACAGTCTGGCAGAAATCAATCATGAGTGGGTACAGGCTGCTGCGGCGGTACAAAAGACACTGGCTCAGCTTTCTGCGCAGATTCGCCGTTATGTGGATGAGGATTATCTGCGGGAGGAACGCAGCATCTATCAGCTTATTCAGCGCATTGAAAGCAAGGCCGTAGACCGGTGCGAAAAGATGCCTCAGGGAACTTTTATGGAAATGGATATTTTGCCTAAGGTGCATCTGCCCATGGAACGGCGTCTTTTTGCTCCGCCGCGGAAGACTCAGCTGGAAAGTCCGGAATTGACCGCCGGAGATGCCAGCAGCGGCAGTATAGAGGCGATTTTTAATCAGGTGATTGTGGACCGGGAAAAGTTGAGGAGAAATGTGCGGGAATGTCTGCGGGAACGGGAAGAAGTAACGCTGGCTGAGGTTTTGGCCGTTCATCCGCTGGAACTTGGTCTGGCCGAGCTTTTGGGCTATCTGGTACTGGCAAGCAGGGAACAGTCAGCTGATTTTGCCGAGGACAAGCTGGACAGGATTATCTTTTCCCGCGATGGGCATAAATTGCTGGCCGTCTGTCAGCAGATTATCTTTCGGAGAGGAGAGGGACAGTTTTGAGTACAGCAGAGGATTTAGTGGAACGGAATGAAGAAAATTTTTCCCGTGCGGCGGTTATGCTATTGAAGGGGATTGTAGACCGGGGCAAGGATGAGGTGCTTTGGCAGGTAATCATAAATGAGCAGGCGGCCTTGGGGGATTATTTCAGGCGTCTGGGACTGGTGCTGATTATTGATGAAGTGGATGAGTATGCTTATCTGCAGCAGGAGGAAAACAGCAGCCTGCCCCGTCTGGTGCAGCGTTTTCCCCTCAGTTATCCGGTATCCATGCTGCTGGTGGAACTGCGGAAAGCTTTGGGGCAGCAGGATACAGCCAGCGGCGATACCCGGCTGGTACTGACCTTTGACGATATCATGCGCCGCATGGAGCCGTTTTTGCCCGTGAACGCCAACGAGATGAAGTATCGGCAGTCCATGGAACATATCATCAGCCAGGTCATACAGTTGGGCTTTTTGCAAAAGCTGAAGGGCCGGGAGGCTGAGTATGAGGTTCGCCCGGTGCTGCGCCGCTTTGTCGACGCCCAGTGGCTGAGCAGTTTTGAGGCCAAGTTGGCAGAGTATGAGGCCCATGGGCAAAAACTTCATGCTGGCAGAGATGCAGAAGCGACGGAGGAAGATGATGGAGAGGAGGGGATGCTGAGTGGATTTGTTCGCCATGAATCATGAAGCAGATGTGCCTTTAGGCTTCCGCCTGCAGAAGCTGGAGGTTTATAACTGGGGAACGTTTGACAGCCGGGTTTGGTCGTTGGAGCTGAATGGAGAAATGTCGCTGCTGACCGGTGATGTAGGTTCGGGTAAATCAACTCTCGTTGATGCTCTGCTGACCCTTCTGGTACCGCCCCGTAAGGTCACCTATAACAAGGCTGCCGATGCCAGCGCCAAGGAGCGCAGTCTGGCTTCTTATGTGCGGGGGTATTATGGACAGAAGCGTACGGAAAATGGCGGCGGACGTCCGGAGGCCCTGCGCGATAAGAACCAGTACAGTGTGATTTTAGGGGTGTTCACGGACAAGAACTTTGGCCGTACCATAACCTTGGCGCAGGTATTCTGGTTCCCCGATGAAACGGCAACTTCGCCGAAACGCTTTTATGTGCTGGCACAAAAGACCCTGTCGATTACGGAACGGTTTTCCGGTATTGGCGGGGATATGCGTGCCTTCCGCAAGAATCTGGAGCGGGACAGCTTCATTAAGACCTTTGATGATTATCCGCAGTACGGGCATGAGTTCCGCAAGATTTTCGGCATTCGGCAGGTACAGGCCATGGACTTATTCCAGCAGACGGTATCCATGAAAAAAGTGGACAGCCTGACGAATTTCGTGCGTCAGAATATGCTTGAAGTGCCGGAAACGGAGCAGGAAGTGGAACTGATGCTGCGGCAGTATCATGACTTAGAGGCTGCGCATCAGGCCGTACAGAAGGCGAAGAAACAGCAAAAAATGCTTCAGCCCATTGAACTGCTGGGGGAAAGCTATGCCAAATCCAGCCGTGAGCAGGAAGAAACTCTGGCCATGCAGGCAGTGTTGGAGAGCTGGTATGCCCAACAGGATTACCAGCAGCGAAAAACGCAGCTGGTTTCTATGGAGCAGCAGTTAAAGCAGCTGGCACAGACGATTGCAGAACAAAGCAAATTGGTAGAGGAAAAGCG
Organism: Pseudoselenomonas ruminantium; assembly: GCA_002448495.1. GTDB lineage: Bacteria > Bacillota > Negativicutes > Selenomonadales > Selenomonadaceae > Selenomonas_A > Selenomonas_A ruminantium_I. The sequence continues at coordinate 11,584 of DJYL01000097.1, forward strand.
GAGCGAACTTACCGTATTGCAGGGCAATATTGCCCGGAATGGCGGCGCCCGTCTGGATGAGGTACGCCATCAGCTGGATATGACCAGGGAGAAAAAGGCCCGCTGTGAAGAAACAAGGGAAAAATTCCAGCAGGAACTGACGCTTCTGGAGATGGCAATGCCTGCAGATGAACAGGCTTTTGCAACTGTTCATGAGCACATGAAGGTGCGCAAAATCGAATTGGAGAACAGGCAGGAAGAGCTGGGCAATGAAGAGCGCGATATGCGGGCGAATCGTGAGGAAATGGAGCGTGAGGAACAGCGCATTCAGGCAGAAATTAATTCGCTGGTGCAGCGTAAATCCAACATTCCGCAGAAGTTTATCGCGATTCGGGAACAAATCTGCAGGGCTTTGGATTTGGCTGAAAGTGAAATGCCCTTTGCGGGGGAATTGATTGCGGTCAGGGAAGAAGAAGCCGAATGGGAAGGTGCCATTGAACGGCTCCTGCACAGCTTTGGTATTTCGCTGCTGGTGCCGGAAGCCCATTATGGGGAAGTCGCTGACTGGATGGAGCATCATGACCTCAAGATGCGCATGGTTTACTTCCGGGTGCCGGCTTATTCAGAGCAGGTCAATGCCAATACAGCCGATGAGGCCGTGTGCCAAAAACTGAGGATTAAGGAAGATAGTCCGCTATCTGCATGGCTGG
>DJYL01000098.1:0-856 GCA_002448495.1 Pseudoselenomonas ruminantium
ACGACGAGAATATTGGTAATCAGCTTACCATGCGCCTTCATGAATTCTATTTTCTCCACCCTCAATTCTTTGCTAAATACAATCTTACATATTAAATTATACTAAAAAACAGCGGCAGGTCAAGAGTTCATTCCCCGCGCCCTTGCTTTTCTCTTAAAATGCCATTAAAATAGAAGGGTGTATTATATATTCATAATCGAAAGGTGATACGAAAATGAGCATTTTTTCGCGTTTTCTGCCTAAGCGCAAGCCGGTAGAAATCAAAAACAATATTCCGAAGGAAAAAGAAAACATCAAAAAAACCTTCGGCCTCTACTGCCACAAACATCATAACACCAAAGACGACAAGCTCTGCCCCAAGTGCACAGCACTTTTGGCTACGGTAATGACCAAGATGAACCGCTGTCCCTACGGCATCACCAAGCCCATCTGCGACCGCTGCGACAGGGCTGTTATGTGCTTTGGCGCCAAGCAGGCGCAGGAATTCATGTCCATCATGAACGGCACCCAGAAGCGCATGTTCCTTTCCCATCCTATGATGGCTATCAAGCACAAACTCGCCAGCATGGGCGTTGATTACGCCAAGTTCCAGCAGGAAAAGAAAATCAGCGACAAGGTAAAGGCCAAGGAAGAAGCCGCTAAAAAGCGTGCTAAAGAACGCAAAGAAAAGAAATAAGCCAAAATTCTTTCGAGATGAAAGGCGGCGGGAGGGAGAGGCGATAACTTTCGTCTGCTTAGACAAGCTTGTCAAACGCGTCCGAAAGCCATCGCCTCTCCCTCCCGCCTTGGTTTTAGCATTCTTAACATATAAATGTACGCAATAAGCCCGTGAGACTGGTGATGTTTTTCCGCAGCT
>DJYL01000098.1:929-4858 GCA_002448495.1 Pseudoselenomonas ruminantium
ATGGCGAAGGAAAAATATTACCAGTCTCACGGGCGTCTTTATACTACGATGTAATGATTAGAAGCGGAACTGGGACAGCGCTTCCTGCTGGTCCTGCGCCAGTTTTGCCAAAGCCTCGCTGGCGGCAGCGATTTCTTCTGCCGAAGCGGACTGTTCTTCCGTAGCGGCAGATACGGCCTGCATTTCGCTAGCAACCTTGCCGCTGTAGCTGTTGATGTCGTTCATTTCGCTGGCGATGTCGTTGGTGGCATCAGCCATAGCGTTGATGGATTCGGTCACATGACTGATTTCGCCGGATACACCGACTACCAACTGATTGATTTCCTCAAACATGGTACGCAGGGATTCTACGCTCTGTGCGCCTTCGACCACCGCTTCGCGGCCGGTGCGCATAGAGAGCACAGCATTCTCCGTATCCCCCTGAATTTCCTTGATGATACGAGCGATTTTTTCCGCAGAATCCTTGGATTCCTGCGCCAGCTTGCCAACCTCACCAGCTACTACCGTAAAGCCACGTCCATGTTCACCGGCGCGGGCAGCTTCGATAGATGCATTCAGCGCGAGCAGATTGGTCTGCTCGGCAATGCCCGTCATGGTATCCACAATTTCGCCGATTTCCTTGGAACGCTCACCCAGACGGTCAACCATCTTCGCCGACGCCGTAACGGTTTCTTCAACGTCCTTAATCTGACGGACGGATGCATCAATAGCCTGATTGCCCTTTTCCGCACGCGTTGCTGCGGCATTGGAATTTGCCTCTACCTGGTCGGATTTCTGGCGGATTTCTTCCACAGATGCTTCGGCACTCTGAACCGCTTCATTACTGTCCATTACGGACTTCTGCTGGTGTTCCACGGACTCAACGACTTCCGTAGCGGACTGCGCCACCTGCGTTGCCGCCTGAGCAGCCTGTCCGGCACTGGCGGTCAGTTCTTCAGAGGAAGCTGCCAGCTGCTCAGAAGATTCGCTGACCTGACGCATCAGCTTGTTCAAGGACTGACGCATAGCCTGCATGGCCGCTTCCATCTGTCCCAGTTCATCCCCGCGGGGCTCATAATTGCCTTTAATCCGGAAATCACCATTTTTCATCAGATTGCATTCCCCCACCATCTTGTCCAGCGTATTCATAATATCGCGGATGATGAAGAAGGCTATAACCATCAGGATGGCAAAGCAGAGTACCGTGGTAATAATCATCAGGAACATTTCCCGCTGATTGCTGACAACGATTTCCTCATTGAGTGCCTCAGCGTTGTCATCAGCTACCTTCTGCAAGGCAACAAGGCTCTTTAAGAGTTCCTGTGTTACGTCGGCTTCCACCTTCTTGTAATAAGTCCAGGCTTCCTGAGTCCTGCCTGCATCAGCCAGTTTTCTGGCTTCCTGAATGCCGCTTTTGTACTCAGCCCATTTTTTCTCCGTATTGGGGATTTCCGCAGCTGCTTTTTCTGCCCGCATGCCCAAAGCCTTATAATCCGGCCATGTCTTTTCGTAGTTGTCCATCGCCTCATCAATGGAGGCATTGATTTTTTCATCCTTCGGATCAATGGCTCGATTTTAAAATACATCTTTTCCATTCGTGTTTTCCCAGAACACTTGATAAACCATATCACAGGCTTAGGACTTTTGCACTAAGAAAGTGTATTCATAATTAACGCATTGATATTTATTTTTATATAAATTAGAAAGAATCCCTATTCTTATCTATTGAATAGGGATTCTTTTCGAAAAGCATGCTATAAATATTCTCTATTTCTCATTTATATTTTAATTCAAGGAGAAAAAAATTTAATGTTCATGATAAAGCCTGCGTTCATCCTGCAATTCCTCAATGGTGAGGTTACGCAGGTAAGAACGGTGTTCCTCATCACGCTGATAAACAAAGCCCACATGGCTGACAAAGGGTTCAATTGTGGCAATCTTCAGCAGAGGCGTAACCACCAAAAGCTGTAAGTCCAGTTTCTTGAACAATTCCAACCCAAACCTTGCCGATTCATCGGAGCTCTTTAAGAAAGCCTCGTCAATCACCACAAAGCGGAAGGATTGTTCCCCCGCCCGCCGTCCGCGCAGGCCGAAATTGTAAACAATACTGGCGGCAAGGATAGTATAAGCCAGTTTTTCCTTCTGTCCGCCGGACTTGCCACCAGAATCCGTATAGTGCTCGTATTCCTCATCCGTTCCCGGAGCCGGACTGCGCCATAGTTCCGAAGCGGCAAAGACGAACCAGTTGCGCACATCGATAACCTCATTGCGCCAGCGGGCATCGATTTCCGTCATGCCCGGACGCCCCTGCAGACGTTCCAGTATTTTGGCTACCTGACGGAATTTCTCCTCACTGTAGCTGTCCTCCTGATTGCCAGTCAGTACATCATCCGTACAGGCTCGCAGCTCCCGGCGGAATTCACCAATGGTATCACTGACTGTAAGATTACACTCTATCTGAATGTAACGGCCCTCGTTGTAGTCAATTTCCGCCAGAGACTCATTAATCAGTGCAATACGGTCACGTATCTCATGACAAGCCTCATCCAGATGGGACTGGAACAACGCAATCTGATTGATGGTATTCTCTCGCAGAAGATAACTGAACCGGCTCTCGAATTTTGGCAGGTCATCTTCCTGCAAACGGCGCAGCAATGCCACATAGTCCCCATAACCATCCGGGTCAACCAAAAGGTCACTGCCCGCCTCCGGATATTCCTGCCGGAATTCCGTCATCGCCGCTACCAGTTCTGCACTATTTTTCCGTTTTACTTCTCCTACACGCTGTGCACGAGCATTCAGCCATTGATTGTACTCCTTCTGCTGAACGCTGCGCTTCTGCTGGTCAAATTGCGGACTGCCCAATTTCTCCAGCGCCAGTGAAGCATAATGCTGCAAAAGCGGATATCCCTTCTCCCGGTCAGCGGCTTCTGTTCCGGCAAAAATTTCTTCATCGGTAATCATTTCCTTCTTATTTTGCCGCATACGCTCCTCCAGCTGGCTGCGCTGGTTACGCACATTATCCAAAACAGCCGTATCTCTGCTGATTTCAGCTTTGCACTCCTGCTCCTCAGCCTTAAGCTGCTGCAGTACATCATTTTCCAGCTGCAGTTTTTTCTCCGTTTCCTGCAGCCGGGCTATCTTTTCCTGCAGGGGAGCCAGATTAATTTCCGCAAAGGAATTCACTACCTCCGCCCGGACAATGGCCTCACTCTGCTTGTGCAGTTTCTGCGCCGCCCGTCCGGCCTGCTTTTCTTTCTGACGGAAGAATTCCTGTTCTTCCCTCTTGCTGACGACCTCATCCTGCAAGGCCTGTATCTTCTTCAGATTGGAAAAGCCCAGTACATAATGACGCTGGTCATGGATATCATGCCGGTCGTCTTTTTCATGACGCTTGCCCCCGGTCTTCACCTGTCCGGCTTTCGTCAGGGCAAACCGTTCCTGACGGAATTCCTTTATGCTCTCACAGCAAATATGATTAAAACGGGTGACCAGTTCCGTTCCCAGCCATGCAGATAGCGGACTATCTTCCTTAATCTTCAGTTTTTGGCACACGGCCTCATCGGCTGTATTGGCATTGACCTGCTCTGAATAATCCGGCACCCGGAAGTAAACCATGCGCATCTTGAGGTCATGATGCTCCATCCAGTCAGCGACTTCCCCATAATGGGCTTCCGGCACCAGCAGCGAAATACCAAAGCTGTGCAGGAGCCGTTCAATGACACCTTCCCATTCGGCTTCTTCTTCCCTGACCGCAATCAATTCCCCCGCAAAGGGCATTTCACTTTCAGCCAAATCCAAAGCCCTGCAGATTTGTTCCCGAATCGCGATAAACTTCTGCGGAATGTTGGATTTACGCTGCACCAGCGAATTAATTTCTGCCTGAATGCGCTGTTCCTCACGCTCCATTTCCTCACGATTCGCCCGCATATCGCGCTCTTCATTGCCCA
>DJYL01000102.1:0-7333 GCA_002448495.1 Pseudoselenomonas ruminantium
TTATAAAGATAGACAAGTGGTATCTAAGCAGTCAATTATGCCATATTTGCGGCTACCAAAATGACGAAACTAAAAACTTATCTGTGAGAGAATGGGATTGTCCCGCTTGTGGCAGTCACCATAACCGCGATAAAAACGCTGCAATAAATATTCGAGAAGAAGCTAGACGAATATCTGCCTAACTAATCTCGTAAAATACCGTGGGTCGCACGGGAATCTACGCCTGTGGAGAGAGTGTAAGTCGCTGCAAATCTTCGGAGTCAGTGGTGCTGTTCTCGTGGAAGCAGGAAGCTCCCACCTCTATAGGCGGGGGTACGTTCACCAAAACAATACGAATATATTATAATGTATTATGGAAACAAGAGAAATATTTTTTATATGGGGAGGCTGTTTGAATGAAGGGGTCTATGAGAAAAATGCTTTGTTGGGGGCTGGCAGAACTGTCTATGGGAGTAATGCTGCCGGGGGAAAAGCCGGCTATGAAGGTGCTCGGCGGCAAGCACATTATCCATGTCGGCGGTAAATATGACAGCTATCTGCTGATACCGGTAGTACCGGAAAAATGAGCGCCAAAAAGCAAGGAACCTGTAACAGAAGTTCCTTACTGTTTGTATTTGTCAATGGCCTCCTGTGCCATTTTCCGGAAGACATCTTCATACTCGCGGTACTTTTTCTGGCCGATAACAAAGGGATGGGGCTGGCCGGGGCGGCGATGCTTGAGTTTTTCCAGACGGGCGAAGGTATCGTCCACCCAGCCATGGGCGCTCATTTCCACATCAACCTGAAAATCAGCGGTGTACTTGGCAAAGTAGTTTACTGCGCTTAGATAGAGGTAATTCATTTCCAGATTGGCCGGTGTGCCGGTGCCGCCCCAAATGGCCACATGATGTTTTTCACCATGGTCGGTGACGGGAACAATCATGGACAGACAGCCCGGGGTATGACCGGGGGTGAGTACGAGGAAAATACTGGTGTCGCCCAAGGTTATGGTCTGACGGTCATTCAGTTCGATGTCAATATGGGGACGTACGCCGGAAAAAGCGTTTTGGGCGGGAATTACCGAATACCAGTTGCTGTCAATGATATTGATGCCGATTTTGGCCTGAGGCGCATATTTATCCTTGAAGAACTGGGCTCCGCCGTAGTGGTCGCTGTGGCCGTGGGTGAGGAGAATATAGCGGGTGTCGGCAGGGGATAAGCTCAGCTTTTTCATGTTGGCGGCGGCATAGTCGGCATCCTGCTCGTCCCAGCCGGAGTCAATCATGATAAGACCTGCGCTGGTGCGCACAACAAATTGGGCTACGGATATGGAGCCGATGTAGAAAAGGTTGTCAAAGACCTGTACAGGTTCAATGGGCGTGCGGTCAAATAAATAGTGCATGGCTGTTTCGCCGGTGGCTTCCTCTGGCGAATGGGGATATTCTGTGGCAGAGGAAGCCAGTGCCTGCGGGCCGCCCCATAGCAGGCCGGCGGTCAGAGCCAGACTGCCTTTGAGAAAATTCTTTCTGGAAATATGGGCATTGAAATTCATCATCAAATCACTCCTGACAAAAACAATAGTACGTTAACATACTGTTATAATAGTATGTTAACGTACTATTGTCAAGAAAAAAATCACAGCTTTGCCGTGATTTTTTCTTCCAGTCTGGTGAGAATTCTGGTAAAGCTGGCCAGTTCCTCGGCCGTAAGCCCGGATTCGGCTTCCTGCATAAAGTCATAGTCAAGTTCAGCCAGTTTCTTAGTAAGCTGAACGCCAGCGGCAGTGGCTTGCAGCTTATAGAATCGTTTATCGTTGTCATCTTTTTGACGGGTCAATAATTCTTTTTTTATCAACCTGTCCACCAAAGCCTTGGTGCTGTTCTTGTCTTTTTCCAGCCGTGCAGATAAATCCTGCTGGGATAGGTTTTTCTCCTTGCTGACAATTTGCAGCACAACCCATTGTTCCGGGGTGATGTCATAATCGGCCAAGGCTTTGGTCATGAACTGATGAATCTTGCGGGCTGTGCGGCAGATGATATAGCCTGTAGTTTCCTGTAGCATACTGTTCTCCTCATTACCTAACTGAAATCATTATAGCACATTTTGACCAGTCAATTCTGAAAAGAACCATTCCGCAATACGAATATGCAGGCATGCCCCGGCGTTTGATAGCACATATTACAGGATACACATTTCTTGCAGAAAACCCGAAGCCGCTTCATAAGGAGGCCGATTGATACCGCTGGTAAAATGCATAACGCTGCCTTCTTATGGTTTTCAATACTCTTTACATTGGATGACCTGATGAATTAATACATTACCGACTGTCCGTCGTTGGGTATATCATAATTTGTCACGCCACGTTCTGCCAGTTTGCCTTTCAGCGTATGACGAGTGAGAGCGGCGTGAGCCACATTGTCCAAATGGGTCAGATACAGTCTGGCATTCGGTGCAGTTTTGGCAACGCAGTGGACATCTTCGGCATCCATGATCAGCCGGCCATTTTCTACCGTCTCGGCGGCACAGCAGTTGAGCGCCACGACTTCCGGCTGGCAGCGTTTCAACGTGTCTGCTACTGCCGGATACCATATCGTATCACCTGCCAGATAAAAGGTTTTTTCCTTTTCGTTTTCAAACATAACGCCCATCGCATCACCACAAGGGGTTACCGTGCCATGGAGGGCCGGTACCTTGGTCAGTTTTGCCTGACCAAACATCATGCCGGTTTCGCACAGTACGGTCACATTCTGGAACCCGGATTTTTTGAAGACAGCGGCATCTTCCTCATTTTGGCAGATTACAGGCACAGTTTTGTCCAGAGGTGTGCCAACAGTACCATCCATGGCCATATCAATGTGATCGGGATGGATATGCGTTACCAGATAATAATCGACGCCGGCGAGAATTTCTTTCAGCGGCATGGGCAGGTCATAGAAGGGCATGGGCAAATGTTCCTTCATTTCATCCGGCACATGATAAGGCCTGCCGGGAACATCAACGAAGGAAAACTGGTGCTTGGGCATCAGCCACGGGTCAATCAGGAAAATTTTACCGGCATATTCAAGACGATTGGTGGCATTGCGGATTTGTGTCAGTTTCATGGTGATATCTCCTTTTCGTAACTTCCAAATTGCGTTAGCTAGGTTATGCTTTTAGTATAATGCTTATACCAAGGCATAACAAGCAAAGAGATTTTCTTTTGACGCAACTTAAAGGTTGCTGTAAAATAAAATGAAAAGGGGAGATGAAACTTGAATCAGAAACAAATGGAATATTTCCTCGAAGTATATAGGCAGGGCAATATTCAGAACGCTGCGGACAGGCTCTTTGTGTCACGGCAGGGAATCAGCAAGATGCTCAGGACTTTGGAGGAGGAACTGGGGCAGCTGCTCTTTATCCGCAATCCGCATGGCCTTGTTCCGACAGATTACGCCAATGCACTTTTACCGCATGTGCAGCGGCTGCTGGCAGAATATCAGAGCATTGCGAATATGAGCACCTTGGCTTCACAATCCAAAAGTGTGGTGACTATCTACGCACTTGACCATATTATGGCTTACTTTGGTGCAGAATTTCTTTGGGATTTTCACCGTGCATGCCCGGATATTATCCTCAGCACTGTGGATACGACAGATGATGCAGCCTTGAAAGGTGTGTTGGAGAAGCAATGCAACTTTGCTATCGTCACGGGAGAGGTTGACCAAAATCGTTTTGCGGCTGAACCATTATTTTTTTCCCGGTACTGTGTGCGGCTGCATCGTGAGCATTTGCTGGCCAGCAAAGAAAAGATTGCCTATGCTGATCTGGAGGGGGCGCGTATCGTCAGCAAGGGGCGGGCTTATCGATGTTTTCGGCATAATATTGATAGGTATATCTTATTGCCGGGGATTCAGGTAGACCTTGTAGCCGAAACAGCCGATGAAATGCTTATCACCGATATGATACTCCGGCATCAGGCAATAAATCTGGGCTATGACTACGCTGCTGTGTTGAATCTTCATCCGGATATTGTGGTAAAAGTTTTAGACAAAGCTGATGAGCTTGGTCAGACTGTATACCTTGTCTGGGACAAGACCACAGTCCTCACCCAAGCCAGCCAAAAGTTTCGTGCCTTTCTGCTCGAATGGCTGTCGCAAAATGGTAAAGACAAGGTCGTCTTAGATTGCAGCAAAAAGCAATAATGGAGGGTTGAGAAATGGACAATAAGGAACGTCCTAAAAATATTATAGTCAGGGGCGCTCGCGTGCATAATCTGAAAAATATTGATGTGGATATCCCCTTAGGCAAGTTGGTAGCCATTGCCGGGGTATCCGGCTCGGGAAAATCGTCTTTGGCGTTGGGCACCTTGTATGCGGAGGGCTCACGTCGTTATCTGGAGGCGCTGTCTACCTATACACGCCGCCGTATTACGCAGGCCGGCAAAGCCGATGTGGAAGAAATCCGTCATGTACCGGCGGCCTTGGCGCTTCATCAGCGTCCGGGGATTCCCGGTGTGCGCAGTACCTTTGGTACGGCGTCGGAACTGTTGAACAGCCTGCGCCTGCTGTTTTCCCGCCTGGGCAGTCATACCTGTCCCAATGGGCATCTTTGTCCGCCCAATATGGATGTGGCGCTGATGCTGCCGACCAAATGCCCTATCTGCGGCGAGGAGTTTTACGGCCCCGGCGCTGAGGCCATGGCCTTTAATTCGGAAGGGGCCTGCCCGCATTGTTCAGGGACAGGGATTGTGCGTACAGTTGATGAGAGCAGCCTCGTGCCGGACGAAAGTCTGTCCATTGCAGAGGGGGCGGTGGCTCCGTGGCAGACGCTTATGTGGTCATTGATGAAGGATATTGCCAAGGAGATGGGCGTGCGGATTGATGTGCCTTTCCGTGATTTGACACCGGCGGAAAAGGATATTGTCTTTCATGGCCCTGCAGAGAAAAAGCATATCCTCTATGTCAATGAAAAGACCAATGTAGCTGCAGAAATGGATTTTACCTATTATAACGCGATTTATACGGTGGAAAATGCGTTGGCGAAAGTCAAAGATGAAAAGGGCATGAAGCGGGTCGAAAAATTCCTGCATGAAGCCGCCTGTCCGGAATGCGGGGGCACACGGCTGTCGGAGAAAGTGCGCTCGACCAAGCTGGCCGGGAAAAATTTGGCTGAGGCTACAGCCATGACTTTAGATGAACTGATTCCCTGGGTTAAGGCTGTGCCGGATACCCTGCCGCAGGAAATGCGTCCTATGGCGGAAAGTATCAGCGAATCGTTTTTGGATAATGCCCGCAGGTTGAAGGAACTCGGTCTGGGATATCTGTCCCTTGACCGTGCCAGCAGCACACTGTCTACCGGCGAGCGCCAGCGCGTGCAGCTGGCCAGAGCTGTGCGCAATGAAACCACAGGGGTGCTTTATGTACTCGATGAGCCGAGTATTGGCCTGCATCCGGCCAATATCGAGGGACTTTTGGATGTGATTGACAGCTTGCTGCGCGACGGCAATTCCGTGGTTCTGGTCGATCATGATGTGCATGTATTGCAGAATGCTGATTATCTGATTGAACTGGGGCCGCTGGCTGGCAGTGAAGGGGGCAATTTGCTGTTCGCCGGAGACATGCAGGCGGCAGTAAACAGCAAAGTCTCCAAGATTGCTCCTTTTATGCGAGGCGGGGCAAATTGCAATTTGCGGCAGCGTACGTCTTGGGCAGAGATGTTTGCGTTGGGCACAATCCATTTGGAAACGAATCCGCTGCATACGGTAAAGCCCTTGCAGGCAGATATTCCCAAGGGCAGATTGACCGTGGTTACCGGTGTATCCGGTTCGGGCAAGACCACCATGGTGCTCGAATGTCTGCTGCCTGCATTAACGGCCAATGCGGAAGGCCGCAAGCTGCCGCCGCAGGTCAAGGCCATAACCGCCGCGGGCATACGCCGGGCTAATCTGATTGATGCCTCGCCCATCGGCATCAATATCCGTTCCACGGTAGCGACATATAGTGGTGTACTTGATGAATTGCGCAAACTCTATGCCGGTACTGCCATGGCTAAAGAGAAAAAATGGAAGGCAGGAACTTTTTCCTATAATACGGGCAAGCTGCGCTGTCCGACTTGTGATGGCACGGGCCAGATTTCCCTCGATGTGCAGTTCCTGCCCGATGTAACGATTACCTGCCCGGACTGCAATGGTCAGCGTTATAGCGAGGCAGTCAAAGAGGTACTTTGGCAGGCGGATGGTGCAGAGCGTGGCTATACTTTGCCGGAAATACTATCCTTGACCGTAAAAGAGGCGCTGCCGCTTTTTGCACATCAAAAAAAGATTAAGGGGAAACTTTCGACTTTGTATGACTTAGGTCTGGGCTATTTGACTTTGGGCGAAGATACACCTGCCCTCTCCGGTGGAGAAGCTCAACGCTTGAAACTGGCCAGTGAGATGGGACGTTCGCAGGCAGATTCTGTCTTTATCTTTGATGAGCCGACTATCGGCTTGCATCCGTTGGATGTGCAGGTACTTTTGCAGGTTTTTGACCGTCTGGTGGCTGCCGGTGCGACTGTGATTGTCATTGAGCATGATTTGGATGTAATCATCAATGCGGATTACCTGATTGATATGGGCCCGGAAGGCGGCGAAAAAGGCGGGCGTATCGTAGCCTGCGGCACGCCGGAAATGGCAGCAGAGAGCAAAGAGAGTATTACGGGAAAATATATCGCCAGAGAGGTAGGGCAGCAAAAAGTTTTATGACTGTAAACGTTGACGGTTGTTATTTTTTATACGGTCAGACTTTAAAATCCGGCTGGTCACGGTAGAAGTGCTGTAAAAGTTCAATAAAAGCATGCAGGGATTTGCGCTTGTCGTTTTTATGGGTGTAGACACCGCAGGGAATGACCACATTGCTGTCAAAGTCGAGCCAGGCAAATTCGCTGTTATGGTCATTGAGGAAACCCGGAGCCAGACAGATTCCTTTGTGGGCGGCCACATTGGTGAGGGTATTGTCATGGTCGGGACTGTTGAAATAATCCACATGAATTTCACTAATCATACGTTGCTGCAAAGCACGCAGAGCGGGCGGGGAGCCGCCGCCTACCATAAGTGTCCGTCCTTTGAGGTCGCTGGGAGTAACCAGCGGCTTTTTTGTCAGGGCATCATTTTTTTCGGTAATCAGGTAAATGCGGCTGTCAAAAAGATGGTGACAGGTCACATCCGGCACCCGTTTCATCGTGTACTCCATCGCAAAAGTCACGTCCTGTTCGCCTTGCAGGAAGGATTCCTGTCCGTGCTGCCAGTCAAAACTGGGAATGACATTGACTGTAGGGAAACTGCGGCTGAATTGCGCAATGACCTGCGGCAGAAAGTAGATGGCGGAACGAATCGGCA
>DJYL01000102.1:7467-12571 GCA_002448495.1 Pseudoselenomonas ruminantium
TTCAGTTGTCCGTAAAGCGTACGCAAGGTGCCAACAAACTGTGCTCCTGCCGGTGTAAGCATAGCGCCCTTGCCGGAGCGTTCAAAGAGGGCAAAACCAATCTCGTTTTCCACAATCTTTATCTGATAGGTCAGTGTGGGCTGCGAGATAAAGAGATTTTCAGCAGCGCGGTTGAAATTCAGCACCTGCGCCAGTTCCAGTATATATTCCATTTGCTTGGTATTCATCGGTGTGGCCTCCTTTGTTTCTACCTGCAGTATAGCGGTTGGCTTTTGAAAATGCAATGCTTTTAATAAAATAATTAAATTGATAATCTAAACTTACAATTGGATATTCTGATGAAATGCCGCTATAATGAAATCAACAAAAGGAAATGCAGATACGATGAAAGGGGAATGTCAAATGTCACTGGAGATTTTAGAAGCAAAAGAAGCGATTCGCGAGGTTATTGATGGTTTTGCCAATCTGGAGTGCAATGTGCCGGCGCAGATGATTTATTTCACTGAGGATGTTCATGTCATGGTCTATATGGGCGATAAGCTCACGATGGACATTCATGGACGCGATACCTTGGAAAAACAGTTCAGCGCCTTTACCGGCGGCATCAAGGCATCGCATCATCAAAACGGTCAGCAGGTCATCACGGTGGAGGGCGATACGGCCACGGATGTGCATTACTGCCGGGCGGCACTTGTAATGGAAGAAAACGGCCATGATGTGGTGTCGGACAACTATATCCGTTATACGGATAAACTGGTGAAGCAGGACGGCAAGTGGCTCATCAAAGAGCGTGAGCAGCATTTTGTCATTACGAAGAAACAGGCTTTATAAGGATTGATTGGTATGAAGCGCAGAGATTTTATCCGCCTGACCGGAATAGGAACCTTGGGTTTATTGTTTTCAGGCTGTGGCATTTTCAGCGATAAAGCAGTTTCACCTGCAGCAGCCGCTGAAAATGCAGGAACCGCAGCAGAGGGAACAACGGAAAAGAAAATTCTTGTAGCGTTTTTTTCACGTAAAGGTGATAACTATGAAGTTGGCTATATCGAAAAGGGCAATACGCATATTCTGGCAGATATGATTGCTGAAGAAATACCGGGGGCGGACGTTTTTGAAATCAGGACAGTTAAAGAATACGCTGCTGATTACCGGGAATGTACCGAAGAAGCTAAAGTAGAGAAAGAGCAGGATGTGCGGCCACAGTTAGCCACAAAAGCAGCGAATTTTCAAGATTATGACATCGTGTTTCTTGGTTATCCTATTTGGTGGAGTGATTTGCCCATGCCGGTGTATACCTTTTTGGAAAGCTACGATTGGCATGGTAAGACGGTCATACCCTTCTGCACTTCGGCGGGGGATGTTATGACAGGTTTGGAGGACAGGGTTATTCCGCGTTATGCCAAGGGCGCGCAGGTAAAATTGCCAGGACTTGGTTTGTCCGGTAAACGTGTCCAGCAGGAAACAGAGAGTGTTCGCCCGCAGGTAAAAAAATGGATAAACGAACTTAGACAGATGGGCGTATTATAATTTATTGGAGGAGTAGAAATGCACTGGAAAAAGATATATCGCAGCATTTTTACGGCAAGTGTGCTGTTGTCACTTAATATTGGTTTTGTAACTGCTGCACCAATTACCATCGAGGAGCAAGGTTCATTTACGGTGGGCGGCAGTTATAAACAGCATGCAGGAAAATTCACGCAGGAGAATTTTGTTGCAGAAGATGGGCAGAGGGCTTATGGCGATTTTGCTTATGTGGAGTATCAAAAGCCCGTCAAAGCAAAAAAGCTGCCGTTGATTTTTCAGCATGGCGGTGCTCAGTCAAAACGCACATGGGAGTCTGGACCGGATGGCAGGGAAGGGTTCAATACGATGTTTTTGCGAGCCGGTTATTCCGTATATCTGGTAGACCAGCCCCGTAGTGGCGAAGCCAATCTTTCCACTGAGGCAGTAACGCCGGACACACCTTGGGCAAGTAATCCCATGTATGGAGATAAAACACTATATGTGCTTTCGCGTATTGGCCATTATGATGAGAAAGGCAACCCGGTTCCTAATGCCCAGTTCCCGGAAGGCGAAGAAAATTATCAGGCTTTCCAGCAGAGCTGGACGATTGGTTCTGGCCCCTTGGACAACGACCTCAATGCTGATGTACTGGCTAAACTTTTTAATCGCCAGAAGGATGGGGCGGTGTTGGTTTCTCATTCTATGGGCGGAACAATTGGCTGGCGTACAGCCATCCGTACAGATAAGGTAAAGGCTATTATTGCCTATGAACCGGGAGGAACGCCTTTTGTGTTCCCGGAAAACGAGATGCCGAAAATAACGGATGCGCGTTTTAAGGCCCTTTCTGCTTCGGCAATGGGGGTTCCTATGGAGGATTTTCTAAAACTCACCAGAATTCCCATTGTGTTGTATTATGGCGATTACATAAAAATTGGTTCGGAAAATGTTGGCGAGGATAAGTGGGGCACTGAGTACGCAATGGCACAACAATTTGTTGCGGCGATAAATCGTCATGGCGGTGATGCGACTTTGGTACATTTGCCGGATATTGGTATCAAGGGAAATTCGCATTTTCTTATGCAGGAAAAGAATAATAAACAGATTATGGAACTGGCTTTAAAATGGTTAAAGGAAAAGGGCCTTGATAATTAAGTGTCAGTCAAACAAGCGCAGTATTTCATCGTGAATAACTTATAGCCGCGAAAGGCTTGTTGATTAAGGGCCGCGTGAGGCAATAAGCTATTATACAGACGGTACTTGTGATTGGTCACACGTACCGTCCTTTATATGGAGGTAAAATTTATGCGTATAAATGTATTTGAGGAAATGCGCAAGGGCGCAGCTTATGATATCCGTCAGGAAGATTATGTGGAGCAGGTGCATAGTGAACTCAACCGCTGTGCCAGTCTGTGTCAGAAAATCAATGCTACGGATGTAAACGACAAAGACAGCATCTTGAAACAGGAAAAGGAACTTCTGTCGAATACTGAATTTACCGATTCCTATTTTACGCCGCCTTTCCAAATTGATTGCGGCAACCGGGTATTTGTGGGTAAAAATGTCTTTGCCAATCATAATCTGACCATGATGTCTCTGGGCACCATTACGATTGAAGATGGGGTTATGCTAGGGCCGGAAGTGGGGCTGTTTACCGTCAATCATGAACCGAAAAACATCCGCACGGTCATGACCAAGGAAATCCATATCAAGAAAAATGCCTGGATTGGTGCCAGAGTCAGCATTTTGCCGGGGGTAACCATCGGGGAAAATGCGATTATTGGCACCGGGGCAGTAGTTACCAAAGATGTTCCGGATAATTGTCTGGCTGTCGGTGTACCGGCAAGGGTCGTTAAGAAGTTAGACTAAGTTTTTGAGAGGAGCAATGAAAATGGCAAAGACATTGGTAATTTATTATTCTCGCAAGGGACAGAATTATGTAAACGGCAATATTGTGGATTTGCCCAAAGGCAATACAGAAATTGTGGCAGAGTTTATCCAAAAGGCAGTCGGGGCGGATTTGTTTGAAGTGGAAACCAAAAAGTCTTATGCGCTTGACTATACGCAGTGTACGGTTGAAGCGAAAGAGGAACTGCGCAACAATGACCGCCCGGAACTGGTGAAAATGCTGGACTCAGTGGCAGAATATGACCATATTGTTGTGGCCGGCCCATGCTGGTGGGGGACTTACCCTGTGGCAGTATTCACTCAGCTGGAAGCACTGGATTTCAGCGGTAAAAAGGTGTTCCCTGTGATGACGCATGAGGGCAGCGGCATTGCCGGGGCTCCTGCGGCATTAAAGAAGTATTGTCAGGGAGCCGTGGTCGGTGAAGGGCTGGCTATACAGGGAGGAGCCGCCGCAGGCTCTGAAGCAAAAGTGGCTGCCTGGGCAAAGAAAAATCTGGCATAAGAAGGGAGCGCGGAGAAAATGCGTAAAGAGGTTATGTTGGTCACGGGTGCGGGGCAGATTTCGATGGCTATTGCCCGCCGTATGGGCTATGGCAAGAAGATTATTCTGGGGGATAAAAACGAAAACAATGCACAGGCGATTGCTGAAATTATGAATCAGGCAGGCTTTGATGTGGAGCCGTTTGTGATGGATATGTCCTCGCGAACTTCCATTCAGGCCATGGTGCAAAAAGCAACTGCGTACGGCGAAGTAAAAGCATTGGTCTGCGGAGCCGGCGTCTCACCGTCACAGGCTCCGATTGAAGTGATTTTGCAGGTTGACCTCTACGGGACGGCGGTCTTGATGGAGGAAGTGGGCAAGGTTATCGCCAAAGGCGGCACGGGGGTAATTATCTCCAGCCAGTCCGGTCATCGCCTGCCGGCACTCACGCCGGAGCAGGACAGGGCGCTGGCGATGACGCCGACAGAGGAACTGTTGAAACTTGACTTTTTACAGCCGGAAAAGATAAAGGATACTTTGCATGCCTATCAGCTGGCCAAACGCTGTAATGAAAAACGTACGATGTATGAAGCTGGACGTTGGGGCGAACGTGGTGCCAGAATAAATGACATTGCTCCCGGCATCATTGTCACGCCATTGGCCATAGATGAATTCAATGGACCGCGTGGTGATTTCTACAAGAATATGTTCGCCAAATGCCCCGCAGGCCGCCCCGGTACCGCTGATGAAGTGGCTGATGTGGCAGAACTTTTAATGAGCGAACGGGCACAGTTTATCACTGGTTCAACCTTTTTAGTAGACGGTGGTGCAACAGCCTCGTATTACTATGGGCCGCTGCAGCCGGGAAAATAAATGTTTGCGTAAATTGCGGTTTGACGATGTTATTACGAGCTTTATGATGATTGTCACAGCTCAGTTGGGGCGAAGGTGGTAATACTTTTCGCCGTTGCACTAAATGACCCACAAGCAAATGCATAGACTTTTTAGTTACCTGCGCCGGGCAAGACCGGCGGCGCGTATTTTCAGCTCAATGTCCAGAAACTGTCGTTTGTGGGCCAGTCCTCACTACGTTCGGACAGTCGTTCCACGTCGAAAAGTATTACCACATCCGCCCTAAGCGATGTCCGTATAAGCTGGCATCTTCACGGTGACAAGCAGCAAGTACATCGATGTTCTTGTAACGAGAGCAATGAG
>DJYL01000061.1 GCA_002448495.1 Pseudoselenomonas ruminantium
TTATAAAGATAGACAAGTGGTATCCAAGCAGTCAATTATGCCATATTTGCGGCTACCAAAATGACGAAACTAAAAACTTGTCTGTGAGAGAATGGGATTGTCCCGCTTGTGGCAGTCACCATAACCGCGATAAAAACGCTGCAATAAATATTCGAGAAGAAGCTAGACGAATATCTGCCTAACTAATCTCGTGAAATACCGTGGGTCGCACGGGAATCTACGCCTGTGGAGAGAGTGTAAGTCGCTGCAACTCTTCGGAGTCAGTGGTGCTGTTCTCGTGGAAGCAGGAAGCTCCCGCCTCTATAGGCGAGGGTACGTTCACCACCGCGCTTAGTGCCTGCCTTTTTATTTCATATACCCTGCTATATACCGCTCCAGTATACGCCGCAATGTCCCTTCCAAATCCATTTTCTCATTGGTCAGATTATATTCAAACACACAGCCCTTGACAATCGTACATATATCCTGCGACAGCTGAAATGTATCTATGTCCAGCCGCAATATGGCCTGTTGGCGGGCAAGTTCTGCTTCCTGCTGGCAACGAGCCATAACCGTCCCCTGCAAAAAAGCGTTGTTTTCACTGCACAAATAGGCCGATAACGCCATATTGTCCGTCGTGTAAAACTTGCACATAAACGCCCGCCCCAACTTTTGATACTTGCGGACAAGATACATATAGAGCTCTGTTATACGTCCGGCAAAGTCGGTCAGCGGCGTCCATAATTCAATTTTGGCAAAAGATTCTTCCCGCACGAAGTACATCAGCAAATCGTCTTTATTCTGAAAGTAATGATAAAACGTGCCAATAGATACATCAGCGGTCTTACACACCTGCCGCACCGTCAGCGTTCCGGCACCGTCTTTTTTTATCAGCGCCACAACCGCACGTATGATTTTTTCTTTGTTGTCGCCGTCAGCAGCATTCCCTGCCGGACGGCCTCTTTTTGCTGGCACAATATCACCTCTAAAAATTTTAGAACATGTTTTATTTTTCTCTTGACATTATAACACATGGCTGTTAATATAGCAAATAGAACAAGTTCTATTAACTATCAAGTCGTAAAATTAGAACGCGTTTTATTTCAAATGACGAAAGGATGAAAAATTATGGAAATCGTATACTGGTCTGACTATGCCTGCCCCTACTGCTACATTGGCGAAACACACATGAAAACAGCCCTACAGGAACTTTCCCTCACGGACAAGGTAAAAATAGAGATGAAAGCCTTTGAACTTGACCCCTTTGCCAGCAAGGAATATACCGGCACAACCGTAGACCGCTTTGCTCGCAAATACGGACTCAGTACAGAAGCTGCTGCCCAGCGCATCGAAGATATTTCGGCTATGGGACGGCGAGCAGGACTGGACTTCCGCTATGCCCAAACCCGGTACACGAACACGCGCGATGCCCACCGCCTAACCAAACTGGCCATGGCCGAATACAGCCCGGAACTGGTAGACAAATTAAGTGAAGCATTTTACAAGGCTTACTTCACCGACGGCTTGGAACTGGCGAATCATGCGGTTCTTCTGCAAATCGCCCTGCAAGTCGGCATGGATGAAAAACGGGTACGCGCCGTACTGGAAAGCCGGGAATTTGAAGCAGCCGTCGTAAACGATGAAGTTGAGTCTGCACAGGAAAACATTCATGGTGTCCCCTACTTTATCATTGCAGGCAAATACGCCGTCCCCGGTGCTATGCCTGTTGATGCCATGAAAGAACTCCTGCAGAAGGTATACGAACAGGAACGCACACCGGAGGAAATCATCGCGGCCACTGCCGGCTCCGCCTGTGGGCCTGACGGCTGTTCCTTTTAAGCGTTAGGAGGGGCGATGTGATTTACACGCTAAATGTGCGGGGCGTATTTCCCGTAAACTGCTACGCCCTAATCAATGAACAGAGCCAACATGGTTTCCTCGTTGACCCCGGCGCACAGGGAGAGGATATTCTCGCCGTTATCCATGAAAAACATTGGCAGATTGAAAAAATCCTCCTGACTCATGGACATTTTGACCATACAGGTGCCGTAAATTTTCTGCGGCAGAATTTGGACATCCCCATACTGATTCACGAAAACGGGAAGGATTATCTGCAAAACACCACCCTCAATCTGTCTGCCTTCTGCGGTGAACATATCCTTGTCGATGATGCCAGTTTTGTCCATGATGGCGATTATATACAGCTTGCCGATGGTTCGCTTGTGCTAAAGGTTCTCCATACCCCCGGCCACACCCCGGATTCGGTCATTTACTATAATGCTGACGGACACTATGCACTGGTGGGCGATACCATATTCAAAGGTGCTGTCGGTTCCACCGAATATCCCGGCGGCAATAAGACCGACCTTGCCCATAGCCTGAAAAAAATTTTTGCCCTTCCCGCCGACACCATTCTCTATTCCGGCCATTCCCGCCCCGCACTATTGGCACAGGAACAGCAGCGTAATCAGCGTTCCATATCGATAAATTAGGCACAATTCCATATAATCAACACATCTTAAGACAAAAGAGGCTGTGAAGAAATTTGAACTGCTTCCCGTCAAGAGGA
>DJYL01000010.1:0-4524 GCA_002448495.1 Pseudoselenomonas ruminantium
TTGCAGGAGATGCTTACGGCGTCTCCTGCTTTTTGTTTTTGTTATGGAAAGGTGGAATTCATTTGACAGCTTCAGCAAAAGGAACCTCACTCTGGGAAAATGGTCTGATTTGGTTTGGGGCGGCGCTCTCCATCGCGGAGATGCAGACAGGAACTTATTTTGCCCCGCTGGGTTTCACGCAAGGCCTAGCCGCCATATTGCTAGGGCATATTATCGGCTGCGCCCTGCTCTTTGGTGCCGGAATCATCGGCGGCAGGACCGGCAAAAGCGCTATGGAAACCGTCAAGCTAAGTTTCGGACAGCAGGGAGGCCGCCTCTTTGCCCTGCTGAATATCGTGCAGCTTCTGGGCTGGACAGGCATTATGATTTACGAGGGCGCTCTTGCCGCCAGCACCTTATTCGGTACCAATCAGCAGCTTTGGTGTCTGCTTCTGGGACTTTTGATTATGATTTGGATTGCCATAGGCCGCAAAAATCTGGGCAGACTGAATATTTTTACCATGGGTGCCCTGCTGCTCCTGACTATATCTTTAAGCACAGCGTTATCCGGCGGCAATGCCCCCGCCCCGTTAGCTGCGGAACCGCTAAGCTTTGCATTGGCACTGGAATTATCCATTGCCATGCCGCTTTCCTGGCTCCCCCTCATCAGCGACTACACCCGCAGAGCCGAAAAGCCAGTCAAAGCCACAGCCGTAAGCGTCAGCGTTTATGGCCTGGTGAGCTGCTGGATGTACATTATCGGTCTTGCTGCGGCCTTGACCTTTGGTGAAAATGATATTGCTCAGGTGATGAGCAAGGCAGGTCTGGGGATAGCCGGACTTTTGATTATCCTGTTGTCCACTGTGACCACCACTTTTTTGGATGCCTATTCCGCAGGTGTATCCAGTCAATCTCTATCCAGCAGGCTGAACAAAAAAGCCGTGTCTCTGGCCGTTACCATTATCGGAACGGCAGGTGCCGTATTCCTGCCGTTGCTGGATTTTACGGACTTCCTGTATTTTATCGGCTCTGTTTTCGCCCCCATGATTGCCATTCAGTTCGCCGACTACTTCATTATCGGCAGGCATTACGAACAAACCTCTTTTTCCCGGCCTAACCTGTTCCTGTGGCTTATCGGCTTTATCCTGTACCGCCTGCTCATGCAGGCCGACCTGCCCATAGGCAGCACCCTGCCCGCCATGCTGATTACCATAGCGCTCTGCGCAGCAGTTAACGCCCTGCGCCCCAAGCATCCCCCCATTGAAGCGGAGGTGCACTGATATGAATACGCACACAAAAAAATTGGTTATAGCCAGCGTCTTCTGCGCGGTAGCGGTAGTCGGCAGTCTCTTTTCCTTCCCTGTGCTGGGCAGTAAATGCGCACCCATTCAGCACATGGTCAACATTCTCTGCGGAGTCTTGCTCGGACCGTGGTACGCTGTAGGCACAGCCTTTTGCGCTTCTTTACTGCGCAATATTTTCGGACTCGGCAGTATACTGGCCTTCCCCGGCAGCATGTGCGGCGCACTGCTCTGCGGGCTGGCCTACAAATATTCCCACAGCATCATCGCTGCCCTTTGCGGCGAAGTCCTGGGAACAGGCATTTTTGGTGGTTTATGTGCCTATCCGTTAGCGATTTTGTTCTTGGGACAAAATGCCGGCAATATTGCCTTCTATGCCTATATTGTTCCCTTCCTGATTTCTACCGTTGCCGGCGCCGTTATCTCTGCGGTTCTGCTCTACAATCTGCAAAAGGTAAAAAAATATTATTTGGCACATACTTCATAAATACAATCACAATAAGACGCACCAACTCATCTTGTGCTGGTGCGCCTTATTTCACCTGACATTTACTGCACGCTGACGATATGTCCATCGCTGGCCAGCGTAACATTGCCCTGCTGCAGGTCATTGGTCACATAGGCTACCCGGAACTCACTGCCCTGGTGTTCCACCTCACAGAACTGCGTGTCCGGATGGGCAGCGACCACCGCTTCTTCCGCAATCTCCTCTGTGATTGCAGGTGTCCCTTGCAAATAGAGCAAACCGCCCCAAATCATAAGACCAACAAACATTCCCAAATACTTTTTCATAAAGAATCACTCCTCCTTATTCGGCCCACCATAAGTATACAACTTTACATCTATAATGTAGATGGTTTTACGAGAAGTATTCTGTATTCATACTACATTTGCAAAAACTCCTGTGACAAACTGCCACAGGAGTTCATTTTTTCTTCTATATCAGGTATTTTTTGCAATTACCGCGCCCACGATAGCACCAATGGCCGCAGCCGTAAGCGTCAGCGTTTATGGGCAATCCAATGAATCAACCCGTGCTAAAAGTTCCTGCAAATGCTCTTTGGTATGTTTTATGCGCAGCTCCGTAAGCGGATGCTCTTTCAAGGCAGTAGTCACCAACAGATTTAAGAACCGTATGCTGGCCACTATGCGGATTTTATCTTCCAAAGCACGAAGCACCGCCTTATCCTGCGTGCCAAAATAAAGCTCCATAATCCGCTGCCAGATATAAGCCGTGGTTTCCGTATGGATACCCAAAAAATTCATGGCATTATCCGGCTCATCCTCAGGAAAGGCCCGATAAGTCACATAGAGTCCCTGCAGATCAAAGATGGGCTGGCCTGTGCACAGGGTTTCCATATCAATCAGCATGGGTTCTCCATCGCAGAGCAGCACATTTTTCATCTGTAAATCCCCATGAACCACATGGACATCATCCGGCAGCGCTATAAGCAAATCGCGCATACGGCCAAGCATGTCTGCTGGCAGACATTCCTGTAAAACATTCAAGGCTTCCAGCATATTGTCTCTGGCCATCGGCAGCTCGTCGCCCTCCATTTCCGTATGATGAACCTGTTTCAGGCAATCCACATACAAATGCATAAGCTCATCCAACTTGGTCTTATCCGTTTCATATTCCTGTGTCCAATCATTGAAGCTTCTGGCCTGCAGCAGTTCAAACACTGAACCATACTGGTCGCCTACCCGCACAATATCATAAGATATCGCTGTGGGAAGCCCTTTGACAAAGGCTTTCTTGGCCCGGGACCTCTCCCGCTTTATCAGGGGGATACTGGCTTCCCCATCCCCATACACTTTGACAATCGTCTCCTCATCCAGCCGATAAACCTTGCCGAAAAAGCCCTCCGCGATAAACTCACTGCCCTCCAGACTGATTTCCCGATAGGCCTTCTGTACCTCCATGAACTCCGTAAACCCCGTCATTTCCAGGATATTATATACTTCCGGGCCAACCTCTATCATGGAAACCCGCTCATTTTTTTGAACCTTTTCTTCCTTAATTACCTGCATGATAACCCGCAGTCCCGCCGAAGAAATAAATGTCAGCTGCTTCGCATCGAAAATCACCGCCTGATGCTCCTGCTCTGCCCGCCGTTTGGCAATATCACGGCCCACATCTGCAGCATTCACGGAATCTATCTTTCCTTCTAATGGAATGACCAGTACCGAATTATTCATTAAAAGCCTCCTTTACATCGCTTTTTGAATAAATTCTATCTTTCCTTGAATAAATCCTGCTTTCGCTATCGCCATTTACTGCATGCTTATGATATGCTCATCCTGAGCAATCGTCACTTTTCCCTGCATTTGCAAAAACTCCTGTGACAAGCTGCCACAGGAGTTCATTTTTCTTCTATATCAGGTATTTTTTGCAATTACCGCGCCCACGATAGCACCAATGGCCGCAGCCGCGATTTTCTGATTGCGCTGCACTTTTTCATCATGCTTGCGCTGTGCTTCTGCGGCTTCTTCACGTTCTCTAGCCTCGCGGTAACGGTCATAGGCAGAACGTTTGCGATGTTCTCTATCGTACCGTTCCCGCTCATGCTGTTCTTTTTCATGCTTCAGCTGACGCACCTTTTCCTGATGGCGGGCATCTTCTCTGCGGCGCTCCTCATTAATCTTATCCTGTTTCTCCTGATGGCGGCGCATTTCCTTCTGCACGTCCTCGCTATGTTCCCGCTCACTCCAGGCTGAATCATAGCTTGCTGCATAAGCCGGCACGGCAAGTGTAGTGCCCATAATGCTGAAGGTCATCACCCCGGCCATCACGCCTCCCATGAACTTCTGCCACTTCAAACCTTTCATCTTTATCGCTCCCATCATATAAAAATTCATCCCTAAACAAAACAAAGGTTAACTATGCTTATAGTATACATAGTCAACCTTTGAATGTCCTTAGAAACGAATTAATTTTCGATTAAAAAAGCCCCAATGTCTTCAACACAAACACCCAGCAGAATATCGTAAAGCACGAAAGCCCCGTCGTATACACCACGCAGTTCCCCGCCAAGTCCGCATCACTGCCCATCTGCTGTGCCATGGCAAAGCTGGCCACCGCGCAGGGCGAAGCAAAAATCGCCAGCAAGGTCACCAGTTCAATATCCCGAAAGCCCAAATAAACCGCCAAACTCAATGCCACCGCCGGTACAATGACCAGTCTTGCCGTTACACAGCTCACCAGCTGCGGCAGATGATGGTGGAAACTCCCCGCCTTAAAGGA
>DJYL01000010.1:4605-13593 GCA_002448495.1 Pseudoselenomonas ruminantium
CCCAAAATAATCAGAGCCACAGGCGTAGTAGCCGCTGCCACCTGCCCAATCCCCTTCAGCACGGATTTAGGCAAGGGGAAATCAATCAGGCGCAAAATCACCGCTACGATGGCCCCCATAATCATGGGATTTTTCAGAACGCCCCGCAGAATCGGCCACAGAGCAAACCGGCCGCCCCGAAAAGTTTCCAGTACAAATACGGCCAGCACATTATAAATCGGTACAATCACGGCAATCATCATCGAGGGAATAGCCAATGCCGAATCGCCAAAGATATTGCCGACAATGGGAATGCCGAACAGCACGAAATTGCTGCGGAAAACCGCCTGAATCATGGCTCCCCGATGGCGGTCATCCTTGTCAAAAAAGCACACCAGTCCTGCGCTTACCACACAGACCAGCAAAACGCCCAAGCCCCCAAACAGCATCAGATACGGACGCACCGTATGCGCCAAATCCGTGGTGTAAATGTTATAAAACATCATACAGAAAAAGAACAAGGTAAAGACCATCCGATTGGTATGGGCAAGCTCCGAATCCGTCATCAACTTGAGCCGTTTAATAATCAGTCCCATAACCAGCAGGGTAAACAGCGGCACAACCGCCCCCACAGCTACCCAAAAATTATTCATCATATCCATCTAAACTTACCACCGATTTCCTTTCTGCCAAAAATCCGGCGTCAACATGACGAGCAGGGTAAACATTTCCAAACGCCCCAGCAGCATGGAAATGCACAGAATGCTTTTGCTGAACACTGAAAGCCCCGCATAAGTGCAGGTTGCCCCGGCAATCCCGAAGGCGGGGCCGATATTGCCCATCGTCGATACACTAAGCCCCAAGGCATCAAAAACCGTTATCCCATCCAACGTCAACAGGAATGTCCATAGGGCAATAAAAAAGATAAACAGGAAGAAGAACTGCCCCACCCGCAACAGCGTTTCCTCACTGACCGGCGAGCCGTTGAGCCGCACTTCCACCACCCGCCGCGGTGAAAGTTTCTGATGCACCACTGCCCAGGCATTTTTGAGGAGCAAAAGCACCCTCACAACTTTCAGCCCGCTGGCCGTTGAGCCGGCACACCCGCCGCACAACATGAGCAGGAGGATTATCCCCTTGCTGAAGGGCGGCCACTGCTCAAAATCCGCCGATACAAAACCGGTCGTGGACAGCGACCCCACCTGAAAAGCCGCATAGCGCAAAGCATCCCCCGCATCAAAGGGCATTGTCGCAATAAGGTTGAGAAAAATCAACAAAATCGCTATTCCCAAAATCCACAGATACGCCTTAAACTCCGAATTGCGCTTAATCACGCCCGGCCCCTTTTGCCAGATGCGGTAATAGAGGCCGAAGTTGCCGCCCGCCAAAATCATAAAGAAGGTCATGCACCACTCAAAAGCCGGACTGTCGAAATGCATAGCACTTTCATCATAAGTGGAGAACCCGCCTGCGCCAATGGTGCTCATGGCATGGGTAAGCGCCTCGTAAAAGGTCAGCCCGCAAAGCATATAGACGGCTGTTGCAATAAAAGTAAACAACAGATATATCTTAAACAACACCTTGGTCATGTCCCGCAAACGAGGCAACACCCGTTCTTCTGTGGGGCCGGTGGTTTCCGCATTGTACATCAGAACGGTACTCTGTCCCGTCTGCGGCAGCAAGGCAATAAAAATCACGATAATGCCCAAGCCCCCAAACCAATGCGTCATCATGCGCCAAAAGAGAATACTTGAGGGCAGCCCCGTAAGGCTGTTAAACACCGTAGCCCCGGTGCCCGTGAAGCCTGAAATGCTTTCAAACACAGCATCCAAGGCATTCAAATAACCGCCGCACACATAGGGAAGCATTCCCAGTCCCGTAGCCAGAGCCCAGCCAAAGCCGGTAATAGCCAGCCCTTCCCGCATGGATAAATCCTTTTCCCGCTTACGCCCATTAGCCTGCAATACCAGCCCCACGGAAGCACTAAGCCCCAAGGCAACGGCAAAGCCGGGAACACTGGACTCCAAATTACCTATCGCGATAGCAAAGGGAATAAACATGGTGATGGTTTCTGCCATCACCAGCCGCCCCAATACATAATAAATGATGCGTACATCCATTCCCTTACCACCTCTTTTGCATACTGCGCCGCCCCATGTCCAAAAGTACGAGGAAGGAAAAAATCTCCACCCGGCCCAGAATCATCAGCAAGGTGCAAACCACCTTGGCCCAATCCGGTAAAATATGCAGATTGGACAAGCCAAAGAGGGCACTGGAGGCGCCGGTACTCGTAAGGCAGCCTGCCGCCAAGCCCAAGGCCTGGATAATGCTGATTCCCGACAGGGAAAGGATAAGCGCAAAGACAATAAACACCAGCATATAAAGGAAGAAAAAGGCCATAATCCGCCCAACGATTTTATCGGGTACAGGCAGACCATCAATTTTTACCGCTATCACCATCCGCGGGTGCAAGGTGCGGCGCAGTTCAGCCCAGGAAAGGCGAAACAATACCAGCAGGCGCATGATTTTCAAGCCGCCGGTCGCCGAACCGATACAGCCCCCCACAAAAACCAACAGAAACAGCACATAGCGGTCAAATGATGACCACAGCCAAAACGGTGCCGCGACAAACCCATTGGTCGAGATAAACGACATCGTATGAAAATAGCCATAACGCAGGCTGGACAGCCAATCATATTCCCCTGTCCAGTAAAGATGCCCGCTGAGCAGTGCCCCCACGCTCAGGATAGCCGCCAAAAAAATCTGTATCTCTGTATCACGCAAAAGCATAAGCAGCCGTTGCCTGTTCCAGGCCTTCCAGACCAGCAACAGACTAAAACTCGAAAGCAGCATCACCACAAAGGCCGCCAGTTCCAAAGCAGGATTATCGTAATAAATAAAGGCATAGGAGGACGTACCGCCGCTTGAGGATATCGTCACCATCGCCCGCAACATGGCCTCAAACGGATTGAGTCCAGCCAGATAATAGACCACTGCCGCCAATACCGTTATACAACCGTATACCGTTGTCCCCTGCCGGGCAGACTGCGCCATTTTATTCCATACGGGACTGAAGAAAATCGACTGGCGTGCCGACAAGGTTATGCCAAAACAGCCGCTGACCTGCGGCAATACCGTCACCATTGTCACCACAAACGTCAAACCGCCCAGCCAGCTCATGATGCTGTGCCACAAAAGAAGGGTACGCGGCAGTTCCAGCCGGTCATACGGCAGACAGGACAATCCCGTTGTCGTCAGCGAGGACATGGCCTCAAAATAAGCGGCCGCAAAACTGGGGAAAATGCCGGAAATCGCATAGGGCATAAGGCCGATAACGCCCATCAGCAGCCATACAAAGGTCATGAAAAACACGCCCTCTCTTATGGTCAACTGATGCCCGCGCCCTTCCCGCGAACCAAATTCCACCATCTTGCGTCCCAAACCATAGGCAAAGACCGCAGGCAGAACAAAAAGCCACGCCTCTGCCTCCTGCCAGATAAACGCGGCCAAAAAGGGCACCATAAGTGCCCCTGCCATCAGTATTGACATCTGCCCCATCAGGAGCCAAAAGAGTTCCAGCCCTTTTTCCTTTTCCATGCTGTTTTACCATTGACTCCCTTCAGCAAATAGATAAACCTTGCCCTTACAACGCCTTAATTTTTTCCGTAATCGCCTGCAAATCCTCTGCCCCCGGCACATTGGCCAGACGGATTTTATCGAGGATGATTTCACAGCCGCAGGCCTTTAATTCTTCTTCTACCAGTCCGATGCTCTGACCGCCCCAACCATAGGAACCAAAGGCAAACGCCTTTTTTCCTTTGGGTGCCAGTCCCTTCAAATAACACAGGAATCCGGCAATCGTCGGCATCATCTGATTATTGATGGTCGGCGAACCCACTGCCAGATATTTTGCCGTCAGAATGTCCGTGACGATATCCGACAGGTGATTTTCCTTGATATCATAGAAGCTTACTGGTATTCCCTTCTGCGCAAAGCCTTCGGCTACAGCTCCGGCCATGCTTTCCGTGGAATGCCACATGCTGTCAAAGACCACTACAGCCCGTTCCTCGGCCTCATTTGCCGACCACTTTTCATACCTATCCATAATATCCTTGATATGCTTGCGCCAGATTACGCCATGGCCTGTGGCAATCATATTGATTTCCAGACCGCTTAACGCCTTAAGTGCCGTCTGTGCCTGTCTGCCGTAGAGCATCAAGATATTGGCATAGTATTTCTGACATTCAAACATCAGTGTACCAAAATCCACTTCATCATCAAAACGGCTGCTGGACGCTAAGTGCTCACCAAAGGCATCATTGGAGAACAGGATTTTTTCTTCCGGGCAATAAGTAACCATGCTGTCCGGCCAATGCAGCATAGGCGTGGGCACAAACTGCAAAGTCCGCTTGCCGATGCTCAGACTGTCCCCGGCCTTTACCCCCTGATAAGAAAGCTCACCATAATGTCCCTTCAGCCCCTTCTCTCCGTTGGGCAGGCTGGTGATTACCTTTGCCTTGGGGGCATGTTCCAGCATAAAGGGAATAGCTCCGGAATGATCAGGTTCCACATGGCTGGAAATAATATAGTCAATTTTTGCCGGGTCGATGACCGACTTAATCCGCGCCAGCAGTTCCGGCGCAAAAGCAGCCTTGACCGTGTCGATAAGCGTGATTTTATCATCAATAATCAAGTAAGCATTATAGGTCGTTCCCCTGCCTGTTTGATAGCCATGAAAGCTGCGCATAGACCAATCAATCGCCCCTACCCAGTAAATTCCCTGTCTGATTTCCACTGCCTTCATAAACCTCGCTCCTTTTCTCACTGATTTCATATATTCGCTTATTTCCTTATTTCGGCAAAATACGGTTTATTCCTTCCCCTTAAAATACTTGATAACCTGCTGGGAATACTTGGTTTGAATAAACAGGATTGTACTGTCGCCGGGCATCAATACCGTATGCCCGTTAGGAATGCCGGCCTCGCCATTGCGCACATAGGCACATACCAGACATTCTCTGGGCAGTTTGACATCCATAAGTTTTTTCCCGGCCACAGGCGCCCCTTCCTGCACGATAACTTCCACGGCTTCGGCCTTGGCGCCTTCTAAGAGGGACACCGACACCACGCCGCCGCGGCGGGCAAAGGCGAGCACTTCACTAGCAGACAGCAGCCTTGCCGACAGAACGATATCCACACCCACCTTTTCCATCAATTCCACATATTCGTTGCGCGACACGCGGACAACGGTCTTGGTCTTATTGCCGGAAAGATGGCGTGCCAACAATGCCAACATGAGGTTTAGCTTATCATCTTCCGTCAGGCATACCACCACATCGGCATGGGCCACATCTTCCTCTACCAGCAGGTCAATATCCGTACCATCACCACATACTGCAATACCGTGATTCAACATACCCGCCATAAGCTGGCAGCGTTCCCGGTCAAGGTCAATGACCTTCACCCGGACATTCTGCGCATCCAGTTGCTGCGCCAAAGCGCGTCCGGCCCGCCCGGCACCGATAATCAGCACGCGATGCAATTTGCGCGCATCACGACGCACGAGTTTTTGGCTGAACTTCTCAATTTCCTCGGGTATACCGATAAAATACGCATTGTCCTGCGACTGAAAACTGTCATCGCCATGCGGGATAATCATGCGGTGATCGCGGAAAATCATGCCGGCCAGCACTCCCTGCGGAAGCTGAATATCTTTCAAGGGAATACCGACCAAGGGGGATTTGCGATGGATTTTTGTTTCAAACAGGCGGATTTTCCCATGGGCAAAATCTTCCACATCAAGTGCCGCCGGTGTCATGAGAATACGATTGATTTCGTTGGCCGTAATGAGTTCCGGGTTCAGCATCAAATCAATATCAAAATTCTGTTTGAGATAATCCTTGGCCTCCGACATAAACTTCATATCCCGAATGCGGGCAATCGTATGCTTTATGCCATGCTTCTTGGCCAGCACGCAGGCCACCATGTTTACTTCGTCACTAGCCGTCACGGCGATGAGGATATCCGCATCCCGCACATCCGGGTCGTCCATGGTAATGGGGCTGGCACCATTGGCCGCAATGGTCAGGACATCCAACGTATTCTTAGCCGCCTCCAGCTGGCTCTCGTCCTTATCAATAACCACCACATCAAACTGTTCCTTGGACAGAAGCTCGGCGATGCTGTAGCCCAGCTTGCCTGCGCCCACCACAATAATACGCAAAATATCGTCCCTCCCTGCAGCCGTCTGCAAAATTTCTTTTCTTCCATTATAACGCCGTTGTTGCCGTTTTGCCATAGTCAGGCATTCACATAATCATGACAAATACATTTACTAAAAGATAATTATGCTCATTTATATGACCAGCTAACAAAAAAACCTGCATAAAACGCCAAAAACCATCAAAAACGGGCGAGATTTTTATGTAAATGTTTTCTACTGGGAATAATTCCACAAGAATTAGGACTTTTGGCTAATAATGGTAACTTTTGCTACTTCACAAGTCCTCCATCTTAGTGTATACTGTATATCGAGTTGTTAAGGATACTCTATTTCCTTTGCTTCGCTAACAACAAGAGAGCTTTGGCTGCCATCCCTGATAATCCCCATTAGGCGGCTGAAGCGGTGTTTTATTTGTTGGAGGTGTTTCCCCATGATAGTCGATGACGTCCGCGTTATCATCGAGAACGGAACATTTTCAGCGGAGGATGCGCAGTATTATATCAATCGCATTAAGAAGACCTCTAAACATTCCCTGAAAAAGGTTATCTTCAATCGCACTGATGCGTATCTTGATATTCGTTATTCGTTTGAGTCAATCCCCTTCGACCGAATTCGACGAATCTCCCTGAAAAAAGAAACGTTCGCAGATCGCGCAGTAAACAACTGACGTGCGGCTTCCCCAGCCGTTTTCTGACAGGAATAAGCCCCTGAAACCAATGGTTTCAGGGACTTATTCCTTTGTATTTTTACATATTGAATTTGAAACTGTCGAGTTCCCAGATTTTGCCGCTCAGGGATTTTATTTCTCCATCAGCAGCCACCATGAGTTCCGGCTGAATATTTTTCTCCGGGAATACCAGAATACTGGCCGCTTCTTCCCCATGCTGGAAAAACGCTTCCACAGCCGTCTTGTCCACGAACAACTGCAAGGAAAGATTTTCATCGGAAAAGAGCTTAAAACGGCGTACACCACGGCCGCCTTTTTTCATTTCATTGCGGTCAATGGACATAACCTGTTCCTTGCGGTCATAGATAAAACGCAGTTTCTCCGTACCAAAGGCTACCGTTATGACAATTTCCTTGCTCTCCCCCATCTCCATATCCAACAGGATTTCGGAGCCGTTAAAGAGCGGCCGGCTGATTTCCTTGAAATTTTCTACTTCCAGTTCCACCGCCGTTTCGGCAATACGCAAATCCTTCATTTCCCGGGCCGGGCGGGAGTAAATATGGCCCTGACGCAGGCGCAGTTCGCGCGGCATGGTCAGGCTGTACTGCCAGCCAAGTTCTGCCGTCGGATATTCATTGTCCTTATCCGGCATGCCCATCCAGCCAATCATAATCTGGCGGCCCTCATGGGTGAGCACCTGCGGCGCATAGAAGTCAAAGCCCTTATCCAGTTCCTGAAATTTCGTATGCTGCATCATATCCATGCTGTTAAGCGACAGGCGTCCGGCAATATAACCGGCCTGATAGATATTCTGACGGTCAAACTCCCGTGCCTCCAGCCCTTGCGGACAGAAAATCAAGGCATCATAGCTGCCAAACTGTACGAGATTCGGACATTCCCACATATAACCGAAGTCGCCCAGACGGTTCTTCACCTCGCCCAGATTCTGCCAGCCGTCAGCGGTTTCCTCATAAATGAGCACAGTGCCTTTTTCGTCTGCTTCCCGCTGCGCACCGATAATAAAATACCGCTTGCCCCGGCGGGTAAAGAGATACGGGTCACGGAAATGACCGGTAATGCCCTCCGGATGGTCGGGAACGATGATTTCTTCCTTCTTGATTTTATCGCCCTTCAGACTGCCAAACCGCTGCGCCGGAATGCGCACGCCGTCTTCCTTGCGGTTGCAGGTATAGAGCACCCGCAGCTGCCCGTCCTCTACCGTACCGCAGCCGGAGTAACAGCCATCCTTATCGTGCTCATCATCCGGCCACAGAGCCAGTTCCGGTATGCTGTAATGCACAAAATCCCGTGTTGCCGTATGTGCCCAGCATTTATTTTTATGTTCACACCCCAGCGGATTCCACTGATAGAAAATATGGAACTTGCCATCATAAAAAGCCAGACCATTCGGGTCATTGATCAGCCCAAAGGGCATTTCCAGATGAAAACGGTTATGCCAGCGATGTTCCAGCGGAAAACCCGCCTTTAACTTTTCGTCTATTTCCTGTTTGTTGAATTTTTCCATAGGTGTCACCTTCCTTTACAAAAAGGGGAGGCTAAGCCTCCCCTCACAGTTCTTTATTCTTCCGGCTTAAACAGCGTAAAGGTAAGTCCAAAAGCCACACCGAAGCCGATTAAGTTTACAATCACATATTCGAGCAGATGGTCGAGATAGAGAAGCGTACCCGGCAGCACCGTAATACCCATGCCCGTACCAGCCAGATGCAGGAAGCTGGCCACGCCGCCGGCGCAGGCACCACCAACGAGTGCATAGAGGAACGGCTTCATGAAGCGCAGGTTAATACCAAAGATTGCCGGTTCCGTAATGCCTAAGAAGGCAGGCACCGCGGAGGAAATGTAGAGCGCGCGTTTCTTTGCATCCTTAGTCTTCATCGCTACGGCCACAGCTGCACCGCCCTGTGCGACGATAGCACCAGTGATGATGGCATTGAAGGGGTCAACGCCCGTGGTAGCCAGAAGCTGAACTTCCAGAGCGTTAAACACATGATGCACACCAAAGACTACGATAACCTGCTGCAGACCACCGACGATGAAACCGCCGATACCCATAGGCATCTGCAGGAAGGCGGAAACCGCACCGAAAATCGTCGTTTCCAGA
>DJYL01000211.1:0-3447 GCA_002448495.1 Pseudoselenomonas ruminantium
CTGGTATACGAAGTACAGAAAGTGTATAAGTCTCAGGGCGTTGAGATCAACGATAAGCATATCGAAGTTATGGTTCGTCAGATGCTCCATAAGGTCAAGATTGAGGAATCCGGCAGCACGGATTTCCTGCCCGGCGAATACATCGACATCAACCAGTTCGAGGCTGCCAATACCAAGGCAATCGAGGAAGACGGCGAACCCGCTGTGGCTAAACCGATTCTCCTCGGTATCACCAAGGCATCCTTGGCTACCGATTCCTTCATGTCGGCCGCTTCCTTCCAGGAAACCACCCGTGTTCTCACGGATGCTGCCATCAAGGGCAAGGTTGACCCGCTTATCGGCCTCAAGGAAAATGTTATCATCGGTAAGCTGATTCCGGCTGGTACGGGTATGAGCCGTTACCGCAATTTGAAGATTGTGGATAAGGATCCCAAGCCGGCGGCCGAAGTGCTTAACGAAGATGGCGCGGCTGAGACGGTCGAAGCGTAAATTAAATACCATTTCTCGTAAGAGATAGCATAAGGCGCCCGCCCCGCGGGTAACAACTTTCCTCCGCTGAGACAAGCTTGTCAAACGCTGCGGAAAGCCGTTACCTGCGGGGCGGGCTTGCTTTTGTCCCAGAGAAGGGAGTAAAAGACAGATTGTAAACTTGTAAAGGATAGGTTCTTGCGGTAAAATGATTAAGGACGAAAATGTCCGATTAACGTATCAGGAGGAATCAAATATGCAGGTTATTCATACCAATAATGCCCCGGCAGCCGTGGGGCCGTACAGTCAGGCCATTAAGGCCGGTAATACGCTTTACCTTTCCGGGCAGATAGCCATTAATCCCGCTGCGGGAAAGATCGTGGCAGCGACTATTGAGGAGCAGGCAGAGCAGTGCTGCAAAAATATTGAAGCTGTGCTTCAAGAAGCCGGTACGGATATGAGCAGGGTCGTCAAGACAACCTGCTTTCTGGCTGAAATAGCAGACTTCAAGGCGTTTAATGAAATATATGCCAAACATTTTATCAGCAAGCCGGCACGCAGCTGTGTGGCGGTTAAGGATTTGCCGGCAGGCGCACTTTGTGAGATTGAGGCTATCGTTGTAACGGAATAATTGATTATTGTGGCGGTGGGAACAGCTTAGGATAGACCAGCAGGCGATTCCTGCCGCCTGCTTATGTTATGATGGAAAATACTGCCCGGGGGAGTGGGGGGATAAATGATGGAATTTGGCGGGGAAGATGATTTTCTGCAAAGAGTCACAAATATAAAAGCGCAGCAGAAGTTTCGCTTGAAGCCGACGCAGACGATTTTGTTGAGTTTTATGCTGATGATTGGTCTGGGCACTTTACTGCTTATGTTGCCGGTAAGTACTACAAATGGTATGGGACTGCCGGCTATGGATGCATTGTTTGTGTCAACTTCGGCCTCCTGTGTTACGGGGCTTACGGTGGTTGACGTGAAAAACGATTTAAGTTTTTTTGGCAAGTGCGTTCTGCTCATGCTGATTCAGGTTGGAGGTCTCGGCATTATGACTCTGGCCACGATGGCGGCGCATGCCATGGGTTATCGTTTTCAGTTGAAGCATAATATTATCCTGCAGGAGTCCTTAAATCAAAGTGGGCGTTCGGGCTTGTTCGGCTTGATTCAGCGCATGATTATCTACACATTGGTGGTAGAAGGTTTTTTTGCAGTATTGCTGACACTCCATTTTTATCCTGAGTTTGGTTTTGAGGCGATTGGTTATGGAATTTTTCATGCAGTGTCAGCCTTTTGCAACGCAGGCTTTGATTTGTTTGGGCATTATGACAGCCTGTGTCAGCGGCCGGATGATATTTTTCTGATGGCAGGGATTGGCTTGCCCATTATTTTGGGGGGAATCGGCTTTACCGTGATGTATGATGTGCTGCATGCCGGCAGCTGGCGAAAGTTTTCCCTGCATACGAAAATCGTTTTAGTCAGTAATCTGATCCTGATTTTGGCGGGGACTTTGCTTATTTGGGGCATTGAAACGAGCAATAGTCACACCATTGGCACTATGCCCTTAGGACAGCAGCTGGCACATTCTGTTTTTATGTCGGTATCCTGCCGGACGGCGGGCTTTAATACCTTTGACTTGGCGCAGGCCACGCAGATTACTCAGTTGGTGATGATTATACTGATGTTTATCGGGGCATCGCCGCTTTCCACTGGTGGCGGTATCAAGAGCACGACTTTTTTCGTTATCATAAGGTCGGTGCTGGCGGTTTTTCGCGGGGAAAGCGAGCTTACGGTTTTTGGACGGGCTATCAGCAAGGAACTGCGTGATCAGGCTTTTGCGATTTTTACGATTGGCACGATTTGGGTCGTGTCCACGGGGATTATACTTTCGGTGATTGATGGCGAGGTACATGACCTCGAAGAAGTGATTTTTGAAACGGTGTCGGCTTTTGGCACGGTAGGCATGGGGATTGGTATAACCCTTAGCTGGAATGACTGGGGCAAGGCTCTTTTGGCGCTGACCATGCTGCTGGGCAGGGTGGGCATTATGACCTTCATGCTGTCCTTTATTCAGCAGAAACAGTCAATCATCAAACATCCGGAAGAAAACGTTATGATTGGATAAGGAAGGGATTTTTATGGCAGGCAAACGGCAATTTGCAGTTTTGGGGCTGGGGCGTTTTGGCATCAGCGCAGCGCGGACGCTTGAAGAAATGGGCTATGAAGTGTTGGGCGTGGATATGGACAGCAGCATTGTGTCCGCACTCACGGAAACGCTTTCACAGGTGGTAAGTTTTGATATGCGGGATGCCAGAGCCATGGATCAGGTGGGCATAGGCAGTTTTGATACCGTAATCATCGCCGCGAAAAATCTCGAAGCCAGCCTGATGGCCACTATGCTCTGCAAGGAAAGAAATGTTCCCGAAATTCTGGTCAAGGCCATTGATGAACGGCATGCGGAAATGGCGCGCCGCTTAGGGGCAACGAAGGTGGTCTTTTCCGAACGGGATATGGCAAGGCGCACGGTAATGCATTTGGTTTCGCCTAATGCGGTAGACTACATCGATTTGGCGGGCAGCATCAAGATTATTAATATCAATGTGCCTGCGCCACTGGTGGGCAGGAGTCTTATAGAGTCCAATTTGCGCAGCAAATATAATGTTAATGTCATAGCCATCCGCCATGGAAATGAAATTATGGTCACGCCGCCACCAGATTATTGTTTTGCTGAGGGCGATAATATTTTCATTATTGGCAAGGATTCATCATTGGTGGAGTTTGAACGGGATTTTTGACTTTTTGATTTATTATCTCTTGACTTTTTGTTTTATTCGCGGTATCATTCTTATAGACTTAAATTTAGCACTCATCTTTTAAGAGTGCTAACAGAGTCGAAAGGAGGGAGCAAATGCCGGAAAAGCTGTATGAGCTGGACGAGCGCAAACAGCGGGTGCTAAAGGCCGTTATCGACGATTATATCGA
>DJYL01000211.1:3578-4613 GCA_002448495.1 Pseudoselenomonas ruminantium
ACCATTCGCAATGAGATGGCGGATTTGGAAATGCTTGGGTATTTGCAGCATTTGCACACTTCCTCCGGGCGGGTGCCATCTTCCAAGGGCTATCGGTTCTATGTGGACGGCCTTATCCCGCCCAAGCCCGTCAGTGATGAAGAAAAGGCGCTGATTGACCGCTGGTACAAATCCAGGGTGCAGCGCATCGACCAGGTTTTCGAGGAAACGGCGCGCCTTATCTCAGCGATAACGAAGAATGTTTCGCTGGTGTTGGCGCCGCAGATGACGCAGGCACAGTTTCGCTGCCTGCAGTTCCTGCCATTGGATGCCCGCCGCGTGATTACGGTATTGATGACCGATGCGGGCTTTATCGAAAACAAGATTCTGGAAATGCCTGACGGCGCAGAATTTGAGGATTTTCAGCGCATGGCGGCGGTGATTAATGAAAACTTAGCCGGACATACCTTAAAATCCATCGAGCATCATGCTTTGGCGCAAATCCGTGATGAAATCCGCGATGAAGGGCTGTATGATTCAGCGCTCTCCATCATTCAGCGGGCACTTGACACCGGCAAGCAGGAACGCCTGTACTTAGGCGGTACGACCAAGATGCTCGAACAGCCCGAATACCACGATGTGGAAAAGGTCAAGCATATGCTTATGACCCTTGAAGAAGAAGAACTCATGAAGGATATTTTAAGAGCCCATATTGGTGACGGTTTGGAGGTCACTATCGGTCAGGAAAATGAGGACAGCCACTTCAAGGACAGCAGCATCATCACCGCGACCTACCACTTGGACGGGGAGCTTCTGGGCACTATCGCAGTGCTGGGGCCGACCCGCATGGAGTACGCCAAGGCCATGAGCCTCTTGGAGTACATGAACAGTAATCTGACACAGGTTATTAAACGCTTTCACTGGTAGCTGCCAGTATTGGAGCGAAATATAAATACCTTGGAAAGAGGTGAAGGAATTGCCATCATTCATGAAAGATGAATTAAAGAAGAAGGATGAGCAAAAGCTGGAGGAAATGCAGCAGGAAATCAATGCTGT
>DJYL01000211.1:4758-8730 GCA_002448495.1 Pseudoselenomonas ruminantium
GAAGCTGCTGCCCAGATTGAAAAATTGACGGCAGAGCTCAAGGAGAAGGAAGACCGTGTCCTGCGCCTGCAGGCGGATTTTGAAAACTTCCGCCGCCGCACGAGCAAGGAAAAGGAAGAACTCTCCGCAGTGGTTACCCAGGGAATGCTCAAAGATATGCTGCCGCTTTTGGACAACTTCGAGCGCGCCATGGCCGCTGAAGCCAAAGACGGCGAGGCTTTCCGGAAGGGCGTGGAAATGATTTTCACGCAGTTCACGGAAATCCTCAAGAAAAATGGTCTGGAGCATATCGAAGTGGAAGGCCAGAAATTTGACCCGAACTTCCATCAGGCCGTGATGCGCGTGCAGAATGCAGATATGGAAGATGATGACATCGCCCAGGAACTGCAGAAGGGCTACATGGTCAAAGGCCGTGTAATCCGTCCGAGCATGGTGCAGGTAGTTGCTAACTGATTGTTTATAAAGTTTTAGGAGGATAAATCATGTCAAAGGTTATTGGTATTGACTTAGGTACGACGAACTCCGTTGTATCCGTTATGGAAGGTGGCGAACCGACCGTTATCACGAATCCGGAAGGCAGCCGTATCACCCCGTCTGTTGTTGGTTTCACGAAAGACGGCCAGCGTCTTGTGGGTCAGCTGGCAAAGCGTCAGGCTGTGTCCAACCCGGACCGCACGATTGCTTCCATCAAACGCCATATGGGCGAAAATGACTACAAGGTCAGCATTGATGGCAAGGATTACACCCCGCAGGAAATCTCCGCTATGGTTCTGCAGAAGCTCAAAGCTGATGCCGAAGCATATCTGGGCGAAACCGTCAGCCAGGCTGTAATCACGGTTCCGGCTTACTTCAACGACAGCCAGCGTCAGGCTACCAAAGATGCTGGTAAGATTGCCGGTCTTGAAGTTCTGCGTATCATCAACGAACCGACGGCTGCTGCTCTGGCTTATGGCCTCGACAAGGATGAAGACGAAACGGTTCTCGTATTCGACCTCGGCGGTGGTACGTTTGATGTATCCATCCTCGAACTCTCCAGCGGTGCATTTGAGGTTCTCGCCACCAGCGGTGATACTCACCTCGGCGGTGACGATTTCGACCAGAAGATTATGGACTGGATGGTAGAAGAATTCAAGAAGGAAAACAGCATTGATTTGTCCCAGGACAAGATGGCTGCTCAGCGCCTCAAGGAAGCTGCTGAAAAAGCTAAGATTGAGCTTTCCAGCATGACCCAGACGAACATCAACCTGCCGTTCATCACGGCGGATGCTACTGGCCCGAAACACCTCGACCTCACGCTGTCCCGTGCTAAATTCGATGAACTGACCCGTGACCTCGTTGAGCGCACGATGGAACCGACCCGCAAGGCTATGGCTGATGCTGACCTTACCGGCAGCGATATCAGCAAGGTTATTCTCGTCGGTGGTTCTTCCCGTATCCCGGCTGTGCAGGAAGCTATCCGTCAGTTCCTCGCCAAAGAACCGTCCAAGGGCGTTAACCCGGATGAATGCGTATCCGTTGGTGCTGCTATTCAGGGCGGCGTACTGGTCGGCGAAGTCAAGGACGTACTGCTCCTTGATGTTACGCCGCTGTCTCTGGGTATCGAAACCCTCGGTGGTGTCTGCACGAAGATCATCGAGCGCAACACGACGATTCCGACCCACAAGAGCCAGGTATTCTCCACGGCTGCCGATAATCAGCCGTCCGTTGATATTCATGTCCTGCAGGGCGAACGTGAAATGGCTGCCGGCAACAAGACGCTGGGTCGTTTCGAACTCTCCGATATTCCTCCTGCACCGCGTGGGGTTCCTAAGATTGAAGTTTCCTTCGATATCGATGCCAATGGTATTGTGCATGTATCCGCTAAGGACCTCGGCACGGGCAAGGAACAGAAGATTACGATTCAGTCCGACAGCGGTATGAGCAAGGAAGATATTGACCGTATGGTTAAGGAAGCCGAAGCTCATGCAGCTGAAGATAAGAAGCAGAAAGAAGCCGTTGAGGTTAAGAACCAGGGCGAAAGCCTTGCCTATCAGGCTGAAAAGACCCTGAAAGACCTCGGCGACAAAGCGGACAAGACGCAGGCTGCTAATGTTCAGGCTGGTATTGATAAGCTCAAAGAAGCCCTCAAGGGTGGCGACACCGATGCCATCAAGAAGGCTACGGAAGAACTGCAGAAGCTGATTTATGAAATGAGCACCGCAGCATACCAGCAGGCTCAGGCCGCAGGCGCACAGGGTGCTCCGGGGGCTGATGCCGGTGCTGGTGCACAGCAGCAGGCCAAGGCTGACGATGATGTAGTCGATGCCGAATATACGGAAGTCAAAGACGACAAGAAATAATTAGAGGTTTTTGATGGATTATTGGGAGCCGTATGGCTCCCAATAGTTTTTAAGGATGGTGCAACGTGAGCGAAAAACGCGATTATTATGAGGTGCTGGGCGTTGATAGAAACGCTACGGATAAAGAACTCAAAAAAGCAAGAAATAAAATGGCCCTCAAATATCATCCCGACCGTAATCCTGACAATCCCAAGGAAGCGGAAGAAAAAATGAAGGAGGTCAATGAGGCATATGATGTCCTCAAAGACCCGCAGAAAAGGGCGGCCTATGACCAGTATGGCCACGCTGCTTTTGCCAATGGTACGGGAGCTGGTGCTGGAGGTGGCGGGTTCGGCTTTGGCGATGGCGGCTTTGGGTTTGGTGGACCTGGCGGTTTTGATATGGGCGATATCTTCGAAAGTTTCTTTGGCGGTGGCGGCCGCCGTCGTTCTGGCCGTCCGGGCCCGGAACGCGGCAGCGACCTGCGTTATGATTTGGAAATCACCTTTGAAGAAGCGGCCTTTGGCAAGGAAGCTGAACTCAATGTTCCGCGTACGGAGCAGTGTGACCACTGTCATGGAACTGGGGCAAAGCCCGGTACCAGTCCCGAAACCTGCCCGGATTGTAATGGTACAGGCACGCGGCAGACGGTGGCCAATACGCCCTTTGGCCGCATGGTCAATCAGACCACCTGCGGACGCTGTCATGGCACAGGCAAGATTGTCAAGAATCCCTGTCCGAATTGCAGTGGTACGGGCCGTAAGAAGGTTACGCGGAAAATCAAGGTCAATATCCCGAAAGGCGTGGACAATGGTTCACGCGTGCGCGTAAGCGGCGGCGGTGAAGCCGGTGTCCGTGGCGGCGGCAATGGTGACCTCTACGTTTACATCTTCATCAGACCGCATAAGATTTTCCAGCGCGATGGCTATGATGTGATTGTGGAAGTGCCGATATCCTTCGTACAGGCCGCTTTGGGCGATAAGGTACAGGTGCCGACCATTGATGGTACGGTGGAAGTCAAGGTACCGGCTGGTACGCAGTCCGGCAAAATCCTGCGCCTGCGTGAGCGCGGCATTCCGCATCTGCGCGGCAATGGACGCGGTGACGAGCATGTGGTCATCAAGGTGCTCACGCCGCAGAACCTCAACCAGCGCCAGAAAGAGCTCCTTAAAGAGTTCGGCGAAATCAGCGGCGATAAGGTGAATCCGGAGCAAAAGAGCTTCCTCGATAATATCAAAAATCTCTTCAAAAAATAAAAATATTTTTCTTGCAAACTTCTGCGGCTAATGTTATAATTTTCTAGTCGTGAGACAAATAAGTTTTGAGTTGAAATAACATTTCAACCTCTGCTCCTGTGCGAGCAGGAGCCAAAGACCAGAGAGGGAGGTGATTTCGTGAGAAAGTACGAAGTCATTTTTATCGTGAAACCGATGGAAGAAGAAGCTACGAACGCTGTTATCAGCAAGTTCACCAAGCTCATCACCGAAAACGGCGGTACTATCGATAAAGAAGATCGTTGGGGCAAGAAGCGTCTTGCTTATGAGATCAAAGACTGCACTGAGGGTTTCTATGAACTGCTCTACGTTACCTGCGAACCCGCATGCGTAGCTGAGTGCGACCGTGTAATGAAGATTACGGACGGTATCCTCAAGCA
>DJYL01000040.1 GCA_002448495.1 Pseudoselenomonas ruminantium
AAAGCACTCCCCGTTCGCCCCAAGTTACGGATTAGACTATCGCCACGAACTCGTCTCTCCCGTAACAAGAACATCGATGTACTTGTTGCTTATCATCGAGGAAAAATACATTCTATGCGGACGTCGCTTAGGGCGGAGGTGGTGATGCTTTTCGCCGTGGAACGACTGTACGAACGCAGTGAGGACTGGCCCACAAACGGTATAAACTAAACACTGATATGAACATACGCGCCGCCGGTCTTGCCCGGCGCAGGCAGCTAAAAAGCCCATACACCAGCTTGTGGGTCATTTAGTGCAACGGCGAAAAGTATTACCACCTTCGCCCCAACTGAGCTGTAACAATCATCATAAAGCTCGCAATAACATCGATAAACAGAAATTTAAGCTTTAACCGGAAAAGAGTATTTGACAAATACCCCCTACAGGTATATGATTTATACCTGTAGGGGGTATATTTTATTGTGTATGGAGGCTTTAATGGAAACTTCTGCGGAAAATTGCTGCTGCGGTGCGGTGAAGCATAAGCATCGCGACAAGGAGGGCAAGGAATACAAGAAGCTGATATCCCGCCTCAACCGCATCGAAGGTCAGGTGCGGGGCATCCGCCGCATGGTGGAGGATGACCGCTATTGTGTGGATATCATGACACAAGTCAGTGCCATTCAGGCAGCGTTAGGCGCATTTAATAAGGAACTGTTGTCCGAGCATATCAAAAGCTGCGTGGTTCACGATATTCGCGCAGGCGATGATGCCGTAGTGGATGAACTCGTTATGCTTTTGGGCAAGATGGTTCGTTAAGCGAGGTGATTGCATGAAAAAAGAACGGTTTGCCATTACCGGCATGACCTGTTCGGCGTGTTCGGCCAGAGTGGAAAAGGCCGTAACGAAACTAGCGGGCACCGCTAAGGTCAGTGTCAATCTGCTGACAAACTCCATGCAGCTTCTCTATGATGAAGGGCAAGTAAATCCTGCCCAAATCATAGAAGCTGTGGAAAAGGCCGGCTATGGTGCCAGTCTGCAAGAGGAAAAAGAAAAGCACCGCCCAAGGGAGACAGATGACCCGCTGGCAAAAGAAGCGGCGGCGATGAAGCGGCGGTTATGGCTGTCGGTGGCCTTGCTCCTGCCTTTGGTATATATTGCCATGCATCAAGTGGCTTATAGATGGCTGGGGCTGGCTGTACCGGAAATTATGCAGGAATTATTTGCCGGGCCGGAAAATGCCATTACCTTTACTTTTGCCCAGTTTTTGCTGCTCCTGCCGATTATGTATCTGAATCGAAAATATTATATAAATGGTTTTCGCAATCTCTGGCAGGGAGCGCCCAACATGGACAGCCTTGTGGGCATGGGCTCGATGGCCGCGGCGGTCTTTGGTGTATTTGCCCTGTTTCGCATGAGTTGGGGACTGGGACATGGTGATATGGCGCTGGTCGCCAAATACAGCCGCAATCTCTACTTTGAGTCTTCAGGTATGATTGTCACGTTAATTACCGTAGGCAAATACATGGAGGCCAAGGCCAAGGGCAAAACCGGTGCGGCGCTGAAGAAACTCATGGAGCTTGCGCCTAAGCAGGCAAGGGTACTGCGGGCGGGGAAGGAAATTTCGATCCCGGCCGAGGAACTTAGCGCAGGCGATGAGATTATCGTGCGCCCCGGTGAGCGGATTCCCGCTGATGGCGTGGTGTTATCCGGGCAGACCAGTGTGGATGAATCGGCGATTACCGGCGAGAGCCTGCCGGTCTTTAAGCAGGCTGGCGATAAGGTGACTTCAGCGACGCTGAATAAGGCCGGAGCAATT
Organism: Pseudoselenomonas ruminantium; assembly: GCA_002448495.1. GTDB lineage: Bacteria > Bacillota > Negativicutes > Selenomonadales > Selenomonadaceae > Selenomonas_A > Selenomonas_A ruminantium_I. The sequence continues at coordinate 1,799 of DJYL01000040.1, forward strand.
CACTTCCGTGCGGAAAAAGTAGGCGGCGATACGGTCATCAGCCAGATTATCCGGCTGGTGGATGAAGCCAGTGCCAGCAAGGCCCCGATAGCAAGACTGGCCGATAAGATTGCCGGAGTATTTGTGCCGGTGGTTATCGGCATTGCGCTGCTTGCGGGGGGCATCTGGCTGGCAATGGGCGAGAGCGTGGAATTTGCTTTTTCCATTGCCATATCCATTCTGGTTATCTCCTGCCCCTGTGCATTGGGGCTGGCTACGCCTGTAGCCATTATGGTGGGAACCGGCAAGGGTGCGGAAAACGGCATCCTTATTAAGTCCGGCGAAGCTTTGGAAACCGCGCAGGCAGTGGATACCGTGGTTATGGATAAAACCGGCACCATTACCGAAGGAAAACCAGTGGTTACGGATGTATTGTCTTTGACGCTGTCGGAAGCAGATTTGCTGGCTGTTGCCGCCGGTTTGGAAAAGATGAGTGAACATCCGCTGGCAGAAGCGGTGCTGGCCTATGCACAGGAAAAAGGCATTTTGCCTGCACCGGTGGAAGGTTTTCAAGCCGTTATTGGACGGGGCTTGCAGGGACAGGTTAATCATGCGGCCTGCCTTGCCGGCAATGAAGCGTTTATGGAGGAGCGGAGCATATCTGTTGCGGATTATCGCAAGGATTTGGCAAGACTGGCCGATGAGGGCAAGACGCCGCTGCTCTTTGCCCAAGACGGGAAGCTCTCCGGAATTATTGCTGTGGCCGATAGGGAGAAAGAATCCAGCCGGGCGGCGATTCAGGCGTTTGCGGCTATGGGGCTGGAGGTCATTATGCTGACCGGCGATAACGAACGCACAGCCGAAGCCGTGCGCCGCCGTTTGGGCTTGACAAAAGCCATTGCGGGTGTCCTGCCTGCCATGAAGGCACAGCATATTGCCGAGCTCCAGGCGCAGGGGCATAAGGTCGCCATGATTGGCGATGGCATTAACGATGCCCCGGCGCTAACGCGGGCGGATTTAGGCATAGCCATCGGCGCGGGTACGGATGTGGCCATGGAAAGTGCCGATGCGGTGCTTGTCCGCAGCAATCTTATGGATGCCGTTAGTGCCATAAAATTATCCAAAGCTGTACTGCGCAATATCAAGGAAAATCTCTTTTGGGCGTTTATTTACAACATTATTGGCATACCCTTGGCGGCAGGTCTTTTGTATCCCGCCTTTGGCATCAAGTTGTCGCCGATAGTTGGTGCGGCGGCCATGAGTTTATCCAGTGTATGTGTGGTCATGAATGCCCTGCGGCTGCGGGCGTTTAAGCCGGAGCAGGCTGCGGACATGACTGCAAAGGATATCCCTCAACAGGAAGGACAGCTATCTGTCGGAAAGGAAGAAATTACTATGCAAACAGAACTCAAAATCGAAGGTATGATGTGTGCACATTGCCAGAAGCACGTTAATGATGCACTGGCCAAAATGGATGGCGTTACGGCTGTGGAAGTGAACCTTGAAGCCGGTACAGCCAAAGTGACCGCTGAGCGGGAAATTCCTCAGACGGAATTTGCGCAGGTCATCACCGAAGCCGGCTATGAATTAGTAGGTTGATCATTGCTTTTAGCGGGGCAAATGACATTTTTATCAAGATGTCATTTGCCTCATTTATTGTTTTTGGGTAAAATAGAAGCAGGGATAATAAGAAACAAGAGAAATGTGAGGGATAATACGGTGATTGATGAACATGAATGGAAATATGTTTTGCAGGTGGCCAGTGAGGGAACTTTTTCGGCTGCAGCCAAGCGGCTGTTTGTATCGCAGCCCTCATTGTCCCAAGCGATAAAAAAGATTGAAGTGGAAATCGGTATGCCGCTCTTTGACCGCAGCCAGACCCCTTTGCAGCTTACGGCAGCGGGAGAAATCTATCTGCACAAGGCCAAGGAAATGCAGCGCATTTATCATGAACTCGTGCAGGAGACGGCAGACCTTACGGGCATGAAATCGGGAATGCTCATCATCGGCAGTTCCCGCACGCGTTCCAGCTGTTACCTGACCCAGCCCATCATTGAGTTTCACCGGCGCTACCCGGGCATACGGCTGATGGTGAAGGAGCACAGTGTCCAGGAGTTGAAAGAGGCTGTGGCAGCAGGGGATGTGGACTTTGCGCTGATTTATGAACCCCTGGAGAGTAATTTTGAGCGGATTCCCCTGCTGTCGGAAAAGACCCTGCTGGCACTGCCGTCTACGCATCCTTTCGCGCAGGGGTATAATCATGTACAGGGGGCGCCCTATCCGGTGATGTCCTTTGCCCGTATGCATAAGCAGCCTTTTATCGGTTTGCAGGAAAGCCGCCGCATGTCGCGGATTTTCAGTGATTTATGTGTGGAGACGCAGTGCAGTCCGAATGTAGTCTTTGAAGCCAACAGCATTGTGGATGCCGCCGAGCTATGTGCCGCAGGTATGGGGGCTACGCTGGTTACGGATATGGTGGTGCATAATGGCCGCTGGTCGGAGCCGCCCTGCTTCTTTCAACTGGAAGAACATGTGGATGACCGCCAGCTCGTGGCCGCCTATGCCCGAAACAAGCATCTTTCGCAGGCGGCACGAAAATTTATCGAGCTTTTGCAGGGAGATTAAATTTTTTGGCGAATGAAAGCAGTAAGCGAAAAGTGGTCTGATTTTTGGCTTACTGCTTTTGGTGTAAGGAAAGGGGAGGGATTTTTACATGTTTGACAACATTAAAATGAATGTTAAGCTGCTGCTGATTGTAGGTGTGGCGGCTGTGGCTATGGTGGTAATCAGTCTGGTGGGCTACCGCTCCCTGACAAATGCCGATGAGGCGATGGCGAGCCTGTACAATCGGGAAATGCAGGGTGTCCAGCATCTGGGGACAGCGGTGGAACAGAGCCGTGTGATGATGGTTAAGACCCTGCAGGCGGTCATGCTCAAGGATAATCCTGAGCATTTGCAGCGGGTGAAGGGGCAGCAGCAGAAAGCCCAGCAGGACTTTGACGCGGCGATTGCCTCCTATAAAGAAGCCATGAAAGACTCGGAACTGGCGGATATCTCCGAAATTGACAGTCAGTGGCAGAAGTATCAGGGCGTAATGAATAAGGTCATGAGCCTTGCGGCGGCAGGCAATACGGAAGAAGCTCTGACGGTTTATGAAAAAGACGGCTCGCCGGCAACAAGAGGTCTGCGGGATGCATTGCATGGCCAGCAGGACAAAATCAATCAGGCGGCAGCAGCGGCCAATGAAGCCAGCAGCAGCGCCAATCAGGCTGCCGCGATAACGATTCTGATTGTAACATTGGCCGCACTGGCCATTCAGGCAGGTATCAGCCGGGTTATTGCCAATAGCATTACCGGCGCTTTGCGTTTTATGGAAGCAGGTTGTGAAAAACTTCGTGATGGTGATTTCCGCTCCACAGGGATTACCTTTGACCGCGGGGATGAGTTCGGTCATCTGGCCAGAACCCTGATGGATATGCAGAATAAAATGGCCTCCTATATGCAGGGAATCTATAAAACCGTGCAGAGCATCAATGAAGCCTCTGCCAATCTGAAAGAAGCCTCCCTGCAGTCCGCACAGGCGGCTGTGCAGTCGGCTGAGGCTGTGGGCGAATCGGCGCAGCTCGTGGCTGATCAGGAGACAGCCCTTAATAATAATACGGCGCTTTTAACTAAGGTCAATAACTCCATTCAGGAAATGCGTGACCATGCCGGTGATGTAAGCCGCAATTCTCAGCAGGCCGCCGAAGAAGCTGAGCGCGGGCATGATGTGCTCGAAAAATCTGTAGCGCAGATTCGCGGCGTAGAAAAGACCGTCAGCGATACAGCGGAAATTGTGGGCAAACTGGGATCCCGTTCCGAAGAAATCGGCGCTATTGTGGATACGATTTCCAATATCGCCAGCCAGACGAATCTTTTGGCCCTCAATGCGGCGATTGAAGCGGCTCGCGCCGGTGAACAGGGCAGAGGGTTCTCCGTCGTGGCCGAAGAAGTCAGAAAACTTGCCGAGCAGTCCGAAGAAGCTGCCGAAAAGATTTCCCAGCTCATTATGACCATGCAGAAGGATACGGAAGCGGCAGTAAAATCCATGAATCAGGGCTGCGAAGCCGTGGTGGCTGGCGCTCAGTCCGTAGAAGATTTGCAGCGGGTCTTTGACCAGATTCGCGATTTGGTCGAAAACGGTGCCGAAAAGACCGTGCTCATGGATAGGGCTATTGACGTGGTCAACGAGGATGCGGGCAATATTTCCCATTCCGTCGAAGATATCACCGCCAAGGGGCAGGTTATCTCCCAGCATATGGAATCCGTATCGGCGGCCACCGAGGAACAGTCGGCATCGTCCGAGGAAATCGCCTCGGCCAGCGAAACGCTGTCGAATATGGCGCATGAGCAGCAGCAGGCGCTGAAACAATTCAAATTCTGACAAAACCGTATTGGATTTTTCAATAACAGCTATAAGGATTATGTATTTTTCTTATAGCTGTTATTTATATATAATAAGCTTAATTAATGTCTCGTTTTTCGAGATTTGAGAAAGCCTAGTGTTATTAGGAGGGAAAGGAATATGGCAACGGAAATTTCGCGCCGCACATTTATCAAGGGGGCGGCAGCGGCCGGTGTTGTACTGGCAGCCGGCACGTATTTTGCCTGGGATGGGAAAAATATTCCGGAAAAGGTAAAAACAGGGGATGTAACCTATGATGTACTGGTAATCGGCAGCGGCGGCGCCGGTATGCGGGCGGCACTTGCAGCAGCAGAACGCAAGGAACTCAAGGTAGCCGTGATGACGAAGCTGGTTCCGACCCGCTCCGCCTCGACGATGGCACAGGGCGGCATGAACGGTGTTACGGGTGTGAGCGACCCGACAGACACCGTTGAATCCCATGTCTTTGATACCATCAAAGGCGGTGACTATCTCTGCGACCAGGATGCCGTGGAATACTTTGCCGAACGCGCCGGACAAAACATCTACGAAATGGATTATATGGGCTATCCCTATAACCGTCAGAAAGATGGTGCCTTCCATCAGCGCAAGATGGGCGGTCACAGCCATCCGCGTGCTTCCTACTTTGAAGACCGTGCAGGTCATGCCATGGTGCACACGCTCTTTGAGCAGTGCCTCGAAAATGACATCGACTTTATTTCCGAATGCCAGATGCTCGAAATCAGCATGGATGATGATAAACTTAACGGCGTAATCGCCATGGATATGCGCACGGGCAATCTGATGGGCGTACCGGCGAAATCCGTCATCATCGCGACCGGTGGCTATGGCCGCGTATACTGGGTGCGTACGTCCAATCCCTACAGCTCCACAGGTGATGGCATCGTCGCCGGCATGAACGTGGGCATTCCCTTCAAAGACCCGGAAATGGTGCAGTTCCATCCCACGGGCCTGTCGGCTAACGGCGTACTGCTCTCCGAGTCCAGCCGTGCCGAAGGTGCGCTGCTCATCAACAAGAACGGCGAGCGCTTTATGAGCAAATACGCGCCGGAACGAATGGAACTGGCAACGCGCGATATTGTAGCCCGCGCCATTGCCACGGAAATTGAACAGGGCCGCGGTGTCGGCGAAGGCATCCATGCCGGTGTCTATATGGATTTCACCAAGATTCCGGCTGAACGCATCCATGAGCGTCTTGGTCAGGTATATGACCTGTCCCGCCGCTTTGCCGGTGTGGATATCACCAAAGAACCCGTACCCATTGCGCCGACCTGTCACTATTCCATGGGTGGCCTCGAAATGGCAGACTTCCATACGGGCGAAAGCCGCGTCAAGGGCGTTTATGTAGCCGGTGAATGCAGCTGCGTATCCGTACATGGTGCCAACCGTCTGGGCGCAAACTCCTTGTCGGAAGTGCTGGTCTTCGGTCATACCGCCGGTGACGGTGCCGCCGAATTTGCCAAGGCCAATTCCTATGTCGGCAATCAGGACAGCCTCGCCAAGGCCTGTCAAAAATGGCAGGAAAGATTCGATACGGCAACCAGCCGCGGCAGGGAAGGCAACAAGAGTGTGCCGGAAATCCGCGATGCCATGATTAATACCATGTGGTACAAGGCCGGTGTATTCCGCGATGAAGCACAGCTCACGCAGGCCAGCGCCGAACTCGATGCCCTGGATAAAGAATACGAACATTGCTATGTCGGCGATAATTCCCATGTCTATAACACCGCTTTCGAGCAGTATGTAGAGCTGGGCAACCTCCTGCAGATTTCCCATGCGATTGTGCAGGGCGCACTTGCCCGCAAGGAAAGCCGTGGCGGTCATTCCCGCCGGGACTTCCCGAAACGTGATGACGTGAACTTTTTGAAGCACACCTTGATTTTCAAGGACAAAGAAACCGGCAAATACCGTGCCGAGTATAAAGATGTCGTAATCACGAAATACCAGCCGAAAGAAAGGAAGTATTGATTATGGATGTGAAACTTAGAATCCATCGCTTCGTAGAAGGCAAAAAGTGGGAACAGAATTACATCGTAACCTTAAAAACAGGCATGACGGTTCTTGAAGCCCTCATTGAAATCAAGGAAAAACAGGACCCGACACTCTCCTTTACTTGTTCCTGCCGTTCCAGTATCTGCGGCGCCTGCGCTGTCCGTGTCAACGGCAATGCCGAACTGGCCTGCGAAATGCTGGTCGAAAATCTGGTGAAACGTTACGATACCACGGAACTGACCATTGAGCCGTTGGGCAATTTCAAGGTTATCCGCGACTTGATTGTGGACTGGGACCCTAAATACGCCCGCATTAAGAAGATTAAACCCGTGGTGCAGCCCAAGGATGAATTTTCCAAGGAAACAGGCTGCAAACAGTCACCAGAGGACTTCAACAAGTACAAGAAATACGCCGGCTGCATTCTCTGCGGTTCCTGCGTATCCGAGTGCAATAAGAACACGCTGAATCAAGGGGATTTCCTTGACCCCTTCGTGTTTGTCAAGGCGGAAAAACTGGTGGCCGATTCTCGCGACAAGAGCCCCGAAGAACACCTCAAAGCTGTCGTGGATGCCGGACTCTGGCGCTGCTTCAACTGTCAGGAATGCACGGCCAAATGTCCGAAAGGACTTGACCCGGCAGGCGCTATCGAAAAACTTAAGGAAGCGACCTTTAAGAAGGGGCTTGACGATAATGTCGGCGCCCGCCATGCAAAAGCCATCTATGACGATATCAGCGAATCCGGTACCTTGGATGAAGCCAAGCTCAACATCAAGTCCGAAGGCTTCCTGATGGCCGGTCTGCGTGCGCCGATGGCCCTGCGCCTCATGCGGGTAGGCAAGATGAATCCGCTGGATACGCATAAGGTGAATCCGGAAATCGAAACCATCCGTAAGATTGTGAAGAATGCCGAAGCGCCAGCGAAGGAGGCTGAATGATTATGAAATACGCATTAT
>DJYL01000156.1:0-3059 GCA_002448495.1 Pseudoselenomonas ruminantium
AAATCCTCCCGCAGCCAGCGCAGCTGTTCCCTGAGTTCTTCGTGCGGCGTAGCAAAACTTGCCGGACGGTAGACACGCTCCACACTGACACCGGCCTGCCGCCAAAGAAGCATTAACTCCTGCCAGACATTTTCCTGCCAGAGCAGATAGCCTTCCACTTCCCGCCAGCGGGCACTGAGCAAGTCATCGCAGTCATCTCCCGCAGCTGCCAGTTCCTCATAGGAAACCATGCCATAAGGCTCCAGAAGCTGCCTCCACTTCACTTTGGCTTCCGTGCGTGCCTGATGCAGGGCCACATACTGCATGGCCAGCTGGCAGTCCCGGCGGCTCTCTAAACCATGGCCGTCAATAGAAAATTCCTGCCGCACCACCTGCCACTCCCTATGGCAAAGACGATTCCACCAGGAAATGCCTCCGTTATCAAAAGCCTCCGCCATTTCCGCCAAAGTCTGTATCAACGCCTGATTCAGTTCCCGCTGCCCCCGATATGCAAAGTCCAAACCGAAGAACTGCGTCATATTCTGCTGTTTTAACTGCTGTACCTTGTCCAAAGCCCGCCCTAACATTTGCCACATTTCCAGACGGGCGCCCTTTTGCTTGCCGGCCAGCAAAGCTTCCTGTGCCCATTTTTCCTGCAGGCGGTCAAAATCTATCTGATTATATAATTCAGACGCTTCCTGCAATCGTTCCAGCGAAAGTTCACCGGCCACCGGTTGGCCATTTTGACACAGCAGCCCCTCCCCATCGAGAGCAGACTCCGGCAGGCGGGCTAAAAGCTCCTCCTGACGATTTTTTTCTGCCACAGCCAGGCCGATAAAACGTCCTGCCTCCTCCGGAGACAGCATCCTGCTTCTATCCGGCAGTTCTTCAGCAATTTCCTTTAATGCTTCGGCATTAAGCAAACTGTTGCTCTGATAAAGTGTGCTGAGTTCACTGTCGCTTAAAGGCAGCACTCCCTCAGCCACCGGTCCCGGCACCATATCCGCCAAATTCTGGTGGTCATGAATAAACGCCGCCATACGGGAAAGGGACCATACTTTGCCCCCCAGGACAAAATAATCCCGCTTCGCCTCATAGCGCTGCATATCCTCTAAAACCTTGCGTTTTTCCTGAATTGCGCTCAAAAGCTGCTGCCGTTCTTCGGTCAGGCTTTGCACCCTGCGCGAAAGCTCTGCAATGTCGCTATGCGCCAGCCGTTCACAGATGCCCTGTACAGAACGCTCCATATCCCCTTTAGCACCATCAATCAGGGAGACACACAAATCCCGCACTCCTGCCGGCAGTTTCTCCTTGAGCACGGACAGCGCTTTATTGGTTGCACTGGTCACCAGTACATGCTGCCCCTGCGACAAAAAATGCCCCAATAAATTGGCAATCGTATGGGTCTTGCCGGTTCCCGGCGGGCCCTGCACCACCACAGCAGGCGATGAGGCAATCTTGCGGGCAATCCCCAGCTGTTCGGCATTGGCAGCCTTGGTCAGCAAAATATCTTCGGCTTCCCCCCGGATATCCGACAGATTCATCGTAAACGGTTCTGCTTCCTCCTGCGGTGTATCCGGGTCTACAATGCGCAAAAGCGCCTCCGGCACATCCCCGGCCTGTTCAATCCGCGCCATAATAGCGGCAATGGAACGTTCCGTCCCCGGCTGCACACGGCGCAGAAAGAGCACCTGACGAGCATAGGTTAGGTACCAGTCCGTAGGCAGCACATCAAATCGATTGTCCGCAAACCGGCAGTTGGGTGTGAGCGCCGCCGCAGACTCCGCCAGAAAAGCCGCTATATTTTCTCCCCAAGGATGTAAATCCGCCTCGTCCATCGCCTCAGCAAAGGCACGGATGCCCTCTGGTTCCACCCCCGGCATATCCTGAAACATATCCACATAGAGTTCCGTGGGATATTCTGCGGACAAAAGCTGCATCTTGCCCTTGTTGTCATAATGCAGGCGCACCCGCTTCAAAATAATGGGATGATTGATGGCCGAATCCAGCCCGCTCAAAAAGAAGCCATTGCCTGCCACCAGCTCCAGCCGTTCCGGGTCCTTGCGCAGTTTGTCGTAAAGCTCGTAAAGCTGCATAAAGAGCTCCTGCGTGCGGCTTTTGACCATTTCCCCGGCCCGCCAGAGGGTGCGCTGCCGTTTCCACTTTTCCAATGCCGCAAGGCGCACGCCGGAATCCACAAAGCGCTCCATCACATCGCCCAGACGCTCATCATGGCGCAGACGTTCCTCCCGCACCTCGATGTCCGTCACCGCAAAATCCCGCCAGTTGGGCGTGCGAATCCAGCCCAAGAGGTCAAAGGGCAGCTCCGGACAGGGAAGAAACTCCGGTTTTTCCACTTCCAGCAGTACATCTTCCCCGGCTTCCTCCGGCTGCACCCGAATCCGTTTCGGGTCCACCGGCAGCTCGTCCAGATAGAGCGTCCACTCCTCATCCTTAATGCTGCGCACCAACTTCTGCCGCAAAGAAACCACCTTGCGGATATAATCCATTAACTTTAGAACCTTTTTCTGGTTATCCATATAAACCTCAGAATCATTCACATTATCACCATAGTTATCCACAAAATTATCCACTAATCCCCAGTTTTGGGGATAAACCTGTGGATAACTCTCTCTTGTTTGTAAACCTTTTAAGAATATTCTACTCCATCTGCCAAGTTCCTGCAAAAGATTCGCCTGCCAAAAAAATGAAATATCTTGTCGTTTTTTTCGTCCTGTGCTACAATAACATTACCAAATGATACAAATGCAGCCATGAAGCTGTAGCACAAAACAGAAAGAGCCCCCGGTCAGGTGTAGGAACCTGCTGGGGGCTTTCTGTTTGCCTCAGCCTAGTAGGAGTCGGCTTTGGCTTGGATTACCGATTGCCGCGACTAAAGAACCGCTCGTAAATGTAGTTTGCAAGCAAACCTGCTAATACACTTACCACAAATGAAGCAAATGCACTTACCATGAAGGGTAGCACCTCCCTCCCTGTCAGTTTGCCAGTTCAGGGCGCGACAACAGTATTATAGCATAGCTGTTAAGCAACGCAAACCCGCGGGGCTGGTGATGTTTTTC
>DJYL01000156.1:3173-7455 GCA_002448495.1 Pseudoselenomonas ruminantium
ACCAGCCCCACGGGCGCCTTAGCACTATGATGTTATCCTACCGCAACTACTTGAAAGCCCCTGTCGTTTCCCGTTCAACGAGCATATTATCCAGCATAATCCGCTTGCTCTGCCCGCCGCGGATATTTTCCACCAGCAGCTTAGCGGCATTGCTGCCCAACTGGAACATATTCTGATCCATGGTGGTGATTTTCGGTTCTACGAGCCGGGACAGGGAAATATTATCATACCCCATGACGGAAACATTTCCGGGAACAGCAAGCCCCAGACGCTTGCAGGCGTTCAACGCCCCTACCGCCATCAAATCATTGCAGCAAAAGACTGCCGTCGGTTTCAGATAAGGAAGCTTCCGCCTCAGAGCCTCCATGGCAGCATCCACTGTTTCCACGCCATTGCCCTCGCCAATATTGAGAATATAGTCTTCCCGCAAGGAATTTTTTTCTTCCATAAATTGACGATAGGCCTCTTCCTTAATATCGTAAGAGTCGGAATTGGCTCCCCGGACAAACAGAATATCCTTATGCCCCAGTCCGGACAGATATGCCAACGCCATCTGCGAACCCATTTTTTCATCATTGCCCACATAGGACACGCCTTTAATGCGGTGATAACCATTGATAAACACCAGCGGCACCCGCGCCACTAGTTCTTCGTAAAAGCGTTCACTGATATTTTTGGTGTTTGGGCTGATGACGATAATCCCCGATACATTGCGCGCCACCAAAGCATTGATGGCATTCATTTCCTGCACAGGGTCGTTCTTGGCACAGTTCAACAGAAAGGAAAAGCCGTCCTGACGGACGGCATCTTCAATACCATCAATTACTTCTGCAAAGAACATATTATGCAGCCCCGGCACCACCACGCCAATCGTGGAAGATTTGCGGGTATTGAGTTCTCTGGCCTGAACATTGGGCACATAGTTAAGGCTGCTGATAGCCGCCTTAACCCGTTCCTTCGTGTCCTGTTTCACCGGATAATTGCCATTTACGACCCGGGAAACGGTAGCAACCGACACGCCCGCCTTTTTCGCCACGTCCACAATCGTGGCCTGTTTTTTCACATCCATGAAAACCTGCTTTCTGTCGATTATTCGTCTTCAGAAACAGCCTGCATAAACTTATCGAAAGCGGCTAAGCCCTGCTCATCACGCTTGTAAACGCCGGCATGCGTAAGTACCGTCTTAAAGACTTCACCGATTTCTGCCTGCAGGATGCCATTTACCTTGTCCTCCGTTACCGTCGGATATTTTTTCCGCAGCATCTTGTACCAGTCTGCATGCTTTTGCAGTTCCGCAATTCCGGAAATATCTGCTGTTCCCTTCACCAGTTCCTGCCCCAAAAGGTGCATTTCCTGTTTCAGGCGGGCAGGCAGTACAGCCAGCCCCATGACTTCGATAAGACCGATATTTTCCTTCTTGATATGATGAACTTCTGCATGCGGGTGGAATATCCCCAACGGATGCTCGTCACTCGTGCGGTTATTGCGCAGAACCAAATCCAGTTCATAGGCATTGCCACGGCGGCGGGCAATCGGCGTGATGGTGTTATGGGGCTGACCATCGCTTTCGGCCAGAATCCCCACGCTTTCATCACTGTAAGCGCGCCATTTGTTCAGGATTTTCTCCGCCAAATCCGTAAGTTCTTCCCTGTCCTCACCCGTCAAGCGAATAGTGGACATCGGCCATTTTACACGGCCAATCTTTACCTGTTCATAGCCCTTCACGCTATAGGTGCGTTCCACAGGCGCCTTGGCCATGGCAAAGTCATAGCGCCCGCCCTGATAGTGGTCATGGGACAGAATCGAGCCGCCCACAATGGGTAAATCCGCATTGGAACCTAAGAAATAATGCGGGAATATGGTCACAAAATCCAAAAGGTTTTCAAAGCTCTTGCGGTTTACCTTCATGGGAATATGTTTCCTGTTCAGGACAATGCAATGCTCATTGTAATAGGTATAAGGGGAATATTGCATAAACCAGCGATGGGAGGCCAGCCGCAGAGGGATTAAACGGTGGGTCTGCCGCGCCGGATGGCCGGCATGACCGGCAAAGCCTTCGTTTTCCCGGCAAAGGAGGCACTGCGGATAGGAGCTGGATTTTACGAGCTTCGCCTTGGCGATATCCCGCGGGTCCTTTTCCGGCTTGGACAGATTGATGGTGATATCCAAATCGCCGAATTCCGTAGCCGTCTGCCAAACAATGTTCTTGTCAATCCTGTCCTTGCGGATGTAATTGGAGGCAATGCTCATCTTATAGAAATTGTCCGTTGCTGCCTTCGGCGCGCGGGCATAGTCGCTCTGGAATCTGCGCACCACTTCCGAAGGACGGGGCATAACGCAGTTCATCAGACGGGTATCGAATAAATCCCGCTCGCTGACTGTGTCTTCGATAAGTTTTTCCTGCACCGCAAAATCCAGCAGATTGGCCAGAATGGGTGCAGCTGTTTCCAAATTTTCTTCTATATCTTCCGGCACAAACTCCCCGACATGTAAAACGTCAATGAGGAGATTGGCACTGTAATAATAATCGTCTTCGCTGATAAGACCGCGCTGCTTAGCGAAGTTCAGCAGACGGTTGATTTCTGTGTTGATGTTCATTTCTACTTCACCGCTTATTTTTCATATCCATTGGGATGTTTCTGATGCCAGTTCCAGGCTGTACCGATAACCTGCTTTACATCCGTATAGCGGGGATTCCAACCCAGAATCGTTCTTGCCTTTTCACTTGAAGCAATAAGCTGTGCGGGGTCGCCTGCGCGGCGGGCACCCATTTCCACCTTAATCTCCTTGCCCGTGGCCTCTTTGGCCGCTTCAATCATTTCTTTTACGGAGAAGCCCTGACCATTGCCGAGGTTAAAGATATTGCTCTCGCCGCCCTTGCGCAGGTATTCAAGCGCCAACACATGAGCATCGGCGAGGTCGATTACATGGATGTAATCGCGCAGACAGGTGCCGTCCGGAGTAGCGTAATCGTCCCCAAATACCGTGATATGGTCGCGCTTGCCCAGAGGAACCTGCAGGATAAGCGGAATCAGATGCGTTTCGGGGTGATGGTCTTCACCGATAGAGCCATCATCCAGAGCGCCTGCGGCATTGAAATAACGCAGGGATACATAACGGATGCCATCGGCGCGGCTGACCCATTTCATCATCTTTTCCATGGTGAGCTTGCTCTCACCATAGGTATTGGTCGGGCAGGTTTCATCATCTTCCATGATGGGGATTTTCTTCGGCTCACCGTACACGGCTGCCGTGGAGGAGAACACAATCTTATCCACATGATGGCGCACCATCGCTTCTAACAGCACCTGCATGCCATAGACATTGTTGTTGAAGTATTTCAGCGGTTTTTCCATGCTTTCGCCCACGAGGGAATTTGCCGCAAAGTGGATAACGGATTCAATCTTATTTTCCGTAAAGATTTTATCGAGAACAGCCGCTTCGCGGATATCGCCTTCGTAAAATTTTGCCTTGGGATTCAGCGCATCCCGGTGACCGGTCTGCAGATTATCCACGATAACAACGTCTTCGCCCTTTTCCACTAACTGATGAACGGCATGGGAACCGATATAGCCGGCACCGCCGCAAACAAGAATCGACATGAGTCTACGCTCCTTTTCCTTATTCCACACAGTATCACACAGAAATCGCTTTCTATTTTAGCATGCTTTCTGCCTGTTTTCTAGAAAATGTTTTCTTATTTAATCCGATGCGTACCATCGGCAATGTTCGCCACATAGAAGCTCGGTGCATAGCCAATCTTCTCCGTATATGCCTTGCCCACTTTTTCCTTGAAGGCTTCAATGGCTTCGTTCTTCACAAGGCTTACCGTGCAACCGCCAAAACCGGCACCGGTCATGCGGGAACCGATAACCCCGTCAACCTGCCAGGCAAGCTCGGCTAAAGTGTCCAGTTCCTTGCCCGTCACATCATAATCATCACGCAGGGAATAATGGGACTCATTCATGAGTTTGCCGAACTTCACCACGTCATTAGCTTCCAAAGCCTCCACGGCTTCCAGCGTGCGGTTGTTTTCCAATACGGCATGACGGGCGCGCTGACGCTCCAGCGGTTCGCTGATGGCACCGGCCAGCTGATTAAAGGCTTCATTGGAAAGTTCACCTAACGCATTCAGTTCCGGCTTTACTTCCTTCAATTCGTTCAACGCATGTTCACACTGCGCACGGCGCACATTGTAAGCACTGGAAGCCAGACTGTGCGGCTTGTTGGTATTGGTAATCACAATGCTGGCACCTTCCAAAGCAATTTTGCTGTAGCGGTA
>DJYL01000028.1:0-838 GCA_002448495.1 Pseudoselenomonas ruminantium
TTAAGCTTAAAGCCGATATACCATATAGAGAGGGGGCTTTTTCATGAAGGTTGCAGGTTTAGAAGAAAGTATGGCCGGTGTTACGAATTTGGAGAAAGCCAAAGCGCAGGGCCGCGGAGCGTTTAAGGATATGTTTGCCGGCTTGGTGCAGGAGCGGCTGGATAATCTGACTGAGGATTTGGAGAAGATGAATGCCAAAAAGCAGGAAATCTCCCAGTTGAAGGCGCAGCAGGAATTTACGGAGGTTATCCGTCATGTGCTGCCGGATGGCAGCATTCTGGTGAAGGAGTATGTGGATGGCAAGCTCGATACTTGCTATCGCAAGCCGCCGCATCTGAAGGACGTTCCGGATGAATCCCAGCCTGTGCCGAAAGCAGCAGATGGTACGGAACTTAGTACCCAGCGGAAAATGAAACAGGTACCTGCCGTTCGGATTTTGGAAGACATGGTCTAAAATACGCTGTGATAGTCTTTGACAGTGAGATTTTTTTCTGCTATATTGGAAGAATAAATCTTAGTAATTTACTCGGAATTTTTGAGGTGGCTATATGAAAATCTCAACCAAGGGCAGATACAGTGTGACAGCGCTTTATGAGCTGGCGCAGCGCTATGGCGAAGGGCCGGTTTCCTTAAAGTGCGTAGCTCAGGGACAGGGATTGTCCGAAAACTATTTGGAGCAGCTCATGGTGCCTTTGCGGCGGGCGGGGCTTGTGCAGAGTATTCGCGGTGCTCAGGGCGGCTATATGCTGGCAAAAAGTCCGGCGGAAATCACTATTGGTTCCATCATCACCACGGTTGAAGGTCCGATTGCTGTGGTGGACTGTCTGCTGGCTGAAGC
>DJYL01000028.1:995-5229 GCA_002448495.1 Pseudoselenomonas ruminantium
TGGAGAGTATCACTTTGCAAACCTTGCTGGACAATGATGATGGTAAAGAAAATATTGGTTGTGCCCGATAAAAGCGGCCTTCCTTGTCAGAGGAGGGCCTTTTTTGTGACAAAAAAAATTTGTATTACGTTCTATATTTATGTATAATGTTGTTTGGCAGTGCTTTTCGTTAAGCACTTTTATAAATGGGGGAGGAATTATTAGCATGATAGGTGACAAACTTCGCGCTGAACGCGAGCGACAATATTTAACGATTCAGGATATAGCCAAGGGCACCAGTATTCGTGCCGTATATATAGAGAATATTGAAAAGGGCGAGTATGATAAACTTCCGGGGACCGTATATGCCAAGGGATTTATCCGCAATTACGCCAACTTTTTGAAAATGGATGCTGATGCTGTAGTGCGTCAGTTTATGGATGAAAATCATCCGGAGGAAGTTGCCGCTGCTGAAGAAGCAAAACAACAGCTGGCTGAAGCTGAGGAACAGAGCAGAACTGAAGCTAAGGCAAAATTGGCTGCGGGCAGCGAATACCGCGAACAGGTATCTGGTTCTGGTAATCGGCAAAATACACTGTTGATTGCTTTAATTGTTTTATTGGTAGGTGCAGGCGCATATTATTTGTTCGCTATGGAGGATAGCGCTCCAGCCAAGACGGCCAATAAGACAACCGTTACCCAGACGGCAAAAACTCCGGCAGCGAAGACTCCATCCGCGAAGGAAAAGAGCGCGGAACAGGAGCAGCCTGCTGCGAAAAAAATTGAAGGTGTGGAACTGGTAGCCAAGTTTACGGATAGATGCTGGACTCAGGTTGTAGCAGATGGCAAGACAGTATACGAAGGAACCATGGAACCGGGCAAGACGGAAACATGGAAGGGCAAGGAAAAAGTGGTCATCACCGCTGGTAACGCCGGGGCAGTGGAAATGAAGGTTAACGGTCAGGATATGGGCAAGGCCGGTGATATTGGTCAGGTAGTGGAAAAGACGTTCACTCCGGACAATGCCAGCCAGCCCGCTCAGGCCAATAAGAAGGACAGCAAGAAGTAATGAATGAATTTTTGCCAATCAGCAAAAAGGATATGGAGAACCGTGGCTGGGAGCAGCTGGACTTTGTCTTTGTGTCCGGTGATGCCTATGTGGATCATCCCAGCTTCGGCCCGGCCATTCTTTGTCGGTTGCTCGAAAAGCATGGCTATAAAGTAGGAATTATTCCCCAGCCGGACTGGCATTCTACCAGGGATTTTGACCGCCTGGGAAAACCACGGCTGGGGTTTCTTGTCTCTGCGGGGAATATGGATTCGCTGCTTAATAAGTTCACGGCGGCAAAGAAAATGCGGCATCAGGATGCCTATTCGCCGGGCGGCAAATCCGGTTTCCGTCCGGAGCGGGCAACCATTGTTTACTGCAACCGCCTGCGGGAGCTTTACCCGGATGTGCCAATCATCATTGGCGGCATCGAAGCCAGCTTGCGCCGTATGGCGCATTACGATTACTGGTCAAATGCCGTGCGCCGTTCCATGCTCGTGGACAGTGGGGCGGATATGCTGATTTTTGGTATGGGTGAGCGGGCACTTTTGGAAGTGGCCGCCGATTTGCAGCAGGGTGTGGAAATCGGCAATATTCAGGATGTGCAGGGAACCTGCTACAAGGTGCCCAACATGGATTATGTCTGGGATTATCTGCCCCTGCCGTCCTATCAGGAGGTAAGTTCCGATAAGAAGAAATTTGCCGAGGCGTTCAAGCTGGAATATCTGGAGCAGGATGCTTTCCGTGGCAGGAAGCTTGCCCAGCAGAATGATGAATGGTGCGTGGTACAGAATCCGCCGGCCAAACCACTCTCTGAGGAGCAGATGGATGAGATTTATGACCTGCCCTATATGCGGACATGGCATCCCATTTACGACAAAGATGGCGGCGTGCCCGCCATTGCGGAGGTGCAGTTCAGTCTTTTAAGCCAGCGGGGGTGTTTTGGCGGCTGCAATTTCTGTGCGATTATCTCCCATGAAGGGCGGATTATTCAGCGGCGCAGTCATGCCTCCTTGCTTCGTGAGGCCAAGATTCTGACGCAGCAGAAGGGGTTTAAGGGCTATATCCATGATGTGGGCGGCCCTACAGCTAATTTCCGCCGTACGAGCTGCGATGGACAGCTTACGCGCGGTACCTGCCGCGGTAAGCCCTGTCTGTCCCCCATTCCTTGCAAGAACTTGATTGCTGACCATAGCGACTATATCAAGCTCCTGCGGGAGCTTAGGGCAATTCCCGGTGTGAAGAAGGTCTTTGTGCGTTCCGGGGTGCGGTTTGACTATCTGCTGTTGGCGAAGGACGAGTTTTTGAAGGAACTCTGCGAGCATCATATCAGCGGTCAGCTTAAGATTGCACCGGAGCATATTACCGACCGTGTGACCCGTCTTATGGGCAAATCCAATCGCAAGGTGTATGAGCGCTTTGTCGATAAGTTCACGGCCATGAATAAGAAGCTGGGCAAGAAGCAGTATTTGGTGCCGTATTTTATGTCCAGTCATCCCGGCGCAAAACTGGAAGATGCCATTGAACTGGCGGAATTTATCCGGGACAAGGGCTATCATCCGCAGCAGGTGCAGGATTTTATTCCCACACCGGGAACCCTTTCCACCTGCATGTGGTATACGGGGCTTGACCCGCTGACGGGAGAAGAGGTCTATTCGGCCAAATCACCGGAGGATAAACGGATGCAGCGGGCACTCATGCAGTATTGGCTGCCGAAGAATCAGCCCATTGTGCGCAAGGCTTTGACCATAGCAGGCCGACAGGATTTAATCGGTTACGATAAGAAATGTCTGGTTCGCCCCGCAGGCGATAAATTTGACCGGTCAAAGGCTGACCCGTCAAATTTACCCTGCAAAAAGGCAAACAGAGCGAAGAATAAAGTGATAAAGAAGGTGCGGCGATGAAATGCCCATATTGTAAACAAAATGACAGTCGAGTAATAGATTCCAGATCAGCTGATGACGGGGCAACCATCCGCCGCCGCCGGGAATGTACGTCCTGTGGACGTCGGTTTACCACCTATGAAGTGGTGGAAAAGCAGCCCTTGATGGTGGTGAAAAACGATGGCCGCCGGGAAGTCTTTAAGCGGGACAAAATCCTAAACGGCATTATCCGTGCCTGCGATAAACGGGATATTTCGCTGGAAAGCATCACGGGACTGGTTAACGATATCGAGCGGGATATCCGCAATACCATGGAGCAGGAAGTACCGGCTGCCGAAATTGGCAAACTGGTTATGAGTAAGCTCAAGCATTTTGATGAAGTGGCTTATATCCGCTTTGCTTCGGTATATCGGAAATTTGCGGATATCAGCAGCTTTATGGAGGAACTGCGGGAATTGCAGGCGCACAAGGGTGAACAGGAAAAAGATAAGTTGTAAGGATAAAAAGGAGTAAGGCATTTGGCTTGGGCATTAAAACAGGAGTTAAAGGAACAACTGGCGGCAGAGGAAGGTTATTACCGCTATCCTCTGGGGACTCGTCTGCCCGTGGCTTTGGCCTATCCGAATTCCTATTTTGTCGGGATGTCCAATTTAGGACTGCATATTATCTACGACTTACTGAACAAGCGCAGCGATACGGCCTGTGAACGGGTGTTTTTGCCGGAGCGCAGGAGCATTGAACGCTATGAACATACCCGCACGCCGCTGATGAGTGTGGAAAATCAGCTGCCTTTGCAGCAGTTCGCTATGATTGCCTTTGTGCTGTCCTTTGAGATGGATTACTTTAATGTCATCAAGATGCTGGAATTGGGCAAGGTCAAGGTACGGGCAGATGAGCGCGGCGCTATGGACCCGCTGATTATCGCGGGCGGGCCTTGTGCGACCTTTAATCCGGAACCCTTATCGGCGGTGATTGATGCTTTTGTTATCGGTGAGGGCGAAGTCATTATGCCGCACCTGATGGATACCTTCTATCGGGCGCGCAGTGAGGGCGCTTCCCGTGCGGAGCTGCTCAAACGGCTGGCAAAAGTGCCGGGGGTTTATGTGCCATCTTTGTACGAGCACCGCTATGGGGAAGATGGCCGTTTGTTGTCCATTACACCAGCGGAGGAAGTTCCGGCAAAGGTCAGCCGCCAATGGGTGCAGGATTTGGATGCTTATCCCGCCCATACCGTGGTGCGTACGGATAACACGGAGTTCAACTTCTATCTTATCGAAACGGCGCGCGGCTGTGGACGTCATTGCCGCTTCTGCATGGCGGGCTA
>DJYL01000144.1:0-1918 GCA_002448495.1 Pseudoselenomonas ruminantium
GGAGCGTAACGGTATCTACATCATTGACCTGCAGAAGACCGTTAAGAAGGTTGATGAAGCATACGCATTCCTGCGTGACATTGCCGCTGAAGGCAAGAGCGTTCTCTTCGTTGGTACGAAGAAGCAGGCTCAGGAAGCCATCAAAGAAGAAGCTCTCCGCGCTAACATGTTCTATGTAAACGAACGCTGGCTCGGCGGCATGATGACCAACTTCCAGACGATTCAGAAGCGCGTAAGCCGTCTGAAGGAACTTGAAGCTATGGAAGCTGACGGTACTTTTGAAGTCCTGACGAAGAAAGAAGTTCAGGGCCTCCGTCATGAGATGGAAAAGCTCGAAAAGTATCTCGGCGGTATCAAAGAAATGAACAAGCTCCCCGGTGCTCTGTTCGTAGTAGACCCGCGCAAAGAGCGCATCGCTGTTGCTGAAGCCCGCAAGCTCAACATTCCTATCGTGGCTATCGTTGACACGAACTGTGACCCGGATGAAGTTGACTATGTAATCCCGGGCAACGATGACGCTATCCGCGCTGTAAAACTCATGACCGGCCGCATGGCTGATGCCATCATGGAAGGCCGTCAGGGTGAAGGCGGCGACGCTGAAGAAGCTGCCGCTGAGTAATTGATTACTCGCTCAAGGTAAAACTTATGGGGTAAGGGACTATTATCCCTTACCCTTTTATATTATTTGCAAGTTTAGGGAGGAAATAATAAATGGCAATTACGGCTGCAATGGTTAAAGAACTGCGCGAAAAGACGGGCGCAGGCATGATGGACTGCAAGAAGGCTCTGACGGCTACCGATGGTGACGCTGCCAAAGCTATCGACTGGCTCCGTGAAAAAGGCATTGCCAAGGCTGAAAAGAAGGCTGGCCGCGTAGCTGCTGAAGGTGCTGTAGGCGCTTTCGTTGCTGCTGATGGCAAGACGGGCTGCGTAGTCGAAATCAACTGCGAAACCGACTTTGCTGCTGGCAATGACCAGTTCAAGGAGCTTCTGGCTAAAATTGCTGAACATATCGTTGCGACGAAGCCGGCTGACCTCGATGCCCTTAACGACAGCGAAATCGATGGCAAGAAGGTTTCCACGCTGATTACCGAAGCTACGGCTACCATCGGCGAAAAGATTTCCCTGCGTCGTTTCGCCTGCTACGAAACCGAAGGCCGTCTCGCCAGCTACATCCATATGGGCGGCAAAATCGGCGTTCTCGTTAACCTGACGGGCGGCGATGACCAGCTCGGCAAGGATATCGCTATGCAGATTGCAGCAGCTGCTCCGATGGCTGTTGACCGCGATGGCGTTGATGCTTCTGCTCTCGAACACGAGAAGGAAGTTCTCCGCAAGCAGGCTGAAGAAGAAGGCAAACCGGCTAACATTATCGAACGCATGGTGGAAGGCCGTATCAACAAGTTCTACAAGGAAGTCTGCCTCAACGAACAGATTTTCGTTAAGGATTCCGAGAAGACCATCAAAGATGTACTCGGCGATGTAAAAGTTACCGAATTCACCCGCTTCCAGCTGGGCGAAGGCATCGAAAAGAAGCAGGACGACTTCGCTGCCGAAGTTGCTGCACAGCTCAAGTAATTTCATACTGAGATAAAAGAAGGACTTATCAACGAGGGGTTGATAAGTCCTTTTTGCTGGTAAAATTTTACTTTTTGATAATCAATGCCATAAACACCAAATCTTCCGTTTTGGACGGGTTGGCGATGCCGTGTTTTTCGCCGTCTGGGCAGAAGGTGGTGCTGCCGGCGCCGATGGTTACTTCTTTGCCGTTGTCATTGTAGAGGGCCGTGCCGGAGAGGATATGATAAGTCTCCGTGTTGCCGTGGTGTTCATGCACCCCGATGGAGCATAGGGGCGGGATGATGACCTTGGCATACATATCGCACTTGCCGTCCAGTTCCTCCGGCGTCAAGAGTTT
>DJYL01000144.1:2016-4038 GCA_002448495.1 Pseudoselenomonas ruminantium
TTGTTGGTTGCCTGAATCGGATTCGGTTCAATAAAAGCCATGTTAAAGTCTCCTTTGGTTTGCTTATTTCTTCTTCCGCAGAACTACGGCACTGCGGGCGGGAATGTAGATTTTGAGCCACTCTTTGCCGTCTTTTTCATAAAGCGGGTCGAAATTGGTCTTGTGGATTACGCTGTCATCGGCCAGCCCGTTGCCGCCGAATTCCTTGGCATCGGTGTTGAGCACGACTTTGTAATCTCCTTTGGGAACAAGGAAGCCGTAGTCCGGGAAGGAATGCGTCGGGGAGAAGTTAAAGACAAAGACGAGGTCGCCACGGCTGTAGGCGAGAATCTGGTCGCCGTCGTTATGCCAGACTTCCACCACCGGCTGCTTCTGAATATTTTTGACGGTTTTGAGTGTGGCGAGCATTTCCCGGTCAAAGTCGCCAAGATAATGATAGCAGAGATTTTTGTCATCGACAAGATGCCATTGACGGCGGGCATATTTGTAGCTCCAGCCGTTGCCTTCACGCGGGAAGTCAATCCATTCGGGATGGCCGAATTCGTTGCCCATAAAGTTCAGATAGCCGCCATTGATTGTGGATGCCGTGACCAGACGAATCATCTTGTGCAGGGCAATGCCGCGGTCAACCATGCCATTGCGGTTGCTCTTGGCAAAATGCCAATACATATCGGCATCGATCAGACGGAAGATGATTGTTTTATCACCCACGAGTGCCTGGTCATGGCTTTCGGCATAGGAGATGGTCTTTTCGTCGGCGCGGCGGTTGGTCATTTCCCAGAAAATGCTGGAAGGTTTCCAATCCTCGTCCTTTTGTTCCTTGATGGTCTTAATCCAGTAATCCGGCACGTTCATGGCAAGACGATAGTCAAAGCCATAACCGCCGTCCTCGAATTTTGCTGCCAGCCCCGGCATACCGCTGACATCTTCCGCAATGGTGATGGCATGGGGATTGATTTCGTGAATGAGCTTATTGGCCAGCGTCAGATAGCAGATGGCGTTGTCGTCCTGATGCCCGTTGAAGTAATCGCCATAGTTCATAAAGGCTTCGCCGAGTCCATGGCTGTAATAGAGCATGGACGTAATGCCGTCAAAGCGGAAGCCATCGAAATGGAATTCTTCGAGCCAGTATTTGCAGTTGGACAGCAGGAAGTGGATAACATCGTCCTTGCCGTAGTCGAAGCACAGGCTGTCCCAGGCCGGATGTTCGTGACGGTCACCGGGATAGAAGAACTGATTGGGGTCGCCGCAGAGATTGCCGAGGCCTTCCACTTCGTTCTTGACTGCATGGCTGTGGACGATATCCATGATAACCGCCAGCCCCATTTTATGGGCGGTGTCAATGAGCTCCTTCAAATCCTCCGGCGTACCGCAGCGGCTGCTCGGGGCAAAGAAGGAGCTGACATGGTAGCCAAAGCTGCCGTAATAGGGGTGCTCCTGAATCGCCATAATCTGAATGCAGTTATAGCCGTCTGCCTTTACGCGGGGCAGGATATTCTTGGTAAATTCCTTGTATGTACCGACTTTTTCCGCATCCTGTGCCATGCCGACATGGCATTCATAGATGAGCAGCGGTGAGGTAGTGGGCTTAAATTTGGCATCGTGCCAGGTATGTTTCGTGCGCGGATTCCAAACCTGCGCAGAGAAAATCTTGGTTTCTTCGTCTTGTACTACGCGCGTAGCCCAGGCAGGAATGCGTTCCCCTTCGCCGCCACGCCAATGGACTTTCATTTTGTACAGGTCTTTGTGCTTGATTTTACCGGCGGGAATCTTGAGCTCCCAATCGCCGGTGCCCGGAATGTGATGGCAGCGGAATTCTTCCTTTTCCTGCCAGTCGCTGAAATCACCAATCAGGTAAATGTCCAGAGCGTTCGGTGCCCATTCGCGGAATACCCAGCCGCGGCCCTGCTTGTGCAGACCGTAATAAAGGTGTCCGGTGGCAAAATCCGCGAGTTTCTTTTTGCCGTTTTGCGTGAGCTGATTGATTTTCCAAACAGCATGCTCGTGACGTCCGCGGATGGC
>DJYL01000144.1:4192-5214 GCA_002448495.1 Pseudoselenomonas ruminantium
GACTGTCCCCCCATCTGAAATGATATAAAAAGCTTCTATTAGACATTATAACATAAATTTTCATAAAAATAACGGAAAAGGAAATATTATTGCCAAATCGAAGAGAGACATTTTGCCTTGCAATATTAAACGGATTCCGCTACAATAGCAGGATATCTGTCTTCTGTGTTTTGAGGGAGCAATTAATGAATGAGAAAGAAAAATCTTTTGGGACGCATCCGCAAGGGTGAGTCCTTTACTTTGGGGGAATTGCTGCTATTAACCTGGCAGCTTAGTGTTCCGGCAATTATGGCGAAAATCACCACGGTGATGATGCAATATATTGATGCCTCGATGGTGGGCATGATTGGTGCCGGGGCGGCGGCAGCCATAGGTCTTGTTAATTCCACGACATGGCTTATCGGCGGGATATGCTTTGCCATGTCTATGGGCTATACCATTCAACTGGCGCAGGCGATTGGCGCCGGCAAAGATATAAAGGCGCGCAGTCTTGTGCGGCATGGCCTGTGGGCGGTGCTGATTTTCAGTCTGGTCATGGGCGGCGGCAGTGCCGCCCTTAGCGGTTATCTGCCATACTTTTTGGGCGGGACGGCAGATATTGCTGACGATGCTTCACTTTATCTGGGAATTTATGCCTTGGGGCTGCCCCTGCTCGCGGTAAATTTTGCCGCTGCTTCCATGCTGCAGGCCAGCGGCAATATGAAGGTGCCCAGTTTGCTGAGCGTTTTGATGTGCGTGCTCGATGTTCTCTTTAATGCCTTGCTGATTTTCCCTTCCCGTGTGGTGGATCTGGGGGGGCTTTCCATATGGGTGCCCGGTGCCGATTGGGGCGTAGCCGGTGTGGCGTTTGGCTCGGTACTGGCAGAAGCCTGTTGCATGACGGCTATGCTCTATGTATTGTTGAAAAAATCCCGGCAATTGCACTACCGCCGGGAACAGCTCGAACCCTGGCAGGGCGAATTGTGGCAGGCGACCACGTTGGGGATTCCCATGGTGCTCGAACAGATAGTCATGGGCAGTGC
>DJYL01000144.1:5333-8401 GCA_002448495.1 Pseudoselenomonas ruminantium
AATTCCTTTGCCATCACGGCGGAAAGCCTTTGCTATATGCCCGGTATCGGTGTGTCTACAGCGGCGCAGACCCTGGTCGGACAGAGCGTGGGGGCAAAGCGCGCCAAACTTGCCCAGCGCTTTGGCTATGTCAGCGCAGGACTCGGCATGGTGGTTATGATGGTCATGGGTGTGGTCATGTATGTTCTTGCCCCGCAGATGATGGGGCTTTTGTCTTCCGACAGCGCCGTTATTGCCGCTGGTACGGAAATCCTGCGCATCGAAGCCTGGGCAGAACCGTTATTTGCCGCAGGGATTATCGTCACGAGTATCTTCCGCGGTGCAGGCGAAACGAAATTGCCAACCATCTTGAACCTCGTAGCCATGTGGGGCATCCGCATTCCGCTGGCCATTTATCTTGCTGTAGACTACGGCCTGCCCGGTGTATGGGCGGCGATGTGTGTCGAACTCTGCGCCAGAGGCATATTGTCGCTGGGCGTATTGATCTGGCGCGGTGAAGGGCTGTACCAAAAAAAGTCGTAGTATTTTCCTATTCGTTAGCAGGTTTTTGCTTTTCGGCATTGAATATGATATAGGGATAATGCAAGAGGGAGGGGGAGCGGATGTGTTCGATACGGGCAAAATTCATTTTACTGACGTTAAGTGCGATTATTGCAGCGTTAAGTGTTGCTACATATATTGGCGTTTACTCCATCAAAACCTTGGGAAAAAGCGATGCGGATCAGATGCTTCACCTGAAATGTACAACCGGCGCAATGAATTTGGAGACTTATTTTAATAGCGTAGAGCGCTCGGTAGAAACGGTCGCTGCCATAATACAGGATAACCTCGAAATGATGCCCCCTGAACAGCTAGGGGATGAGGTCGAAAGCGTGCGTCGTCTGTTCAGTAAAATGGCGCATAACACCAATGGTGTCCTCACCTATTATTTCCGCATTGATCCGAAATTTTCGAAAGACCATCCGGGCTTTTGGTATATCAAGGAAAATGGCAAGGATTTTCGGGAACACGAAGTGACGGATATCACCCAATATGACTCCAACGACACATCCGCGATAGGTTGGTTTACGATTCCCAAAGCCGAGAAAAAGGGCGTATGGCTGCCGCCTTATCATACCGAAAATTGGGGTGTCTGGGTCATTTCCTACAATGTTCCCGTTTACCGTCAGGGGCAATTTGTCGGCATAGTGGGAATAGAAATCGATTATAAAACCTTAGCCCATGAAGTGGAAAAAATCAAGCTCTTTGAAAATGGCTATGCTTTTCTCCTCAATGAATATTCCCAGGTAATTTATCATCCGCAGTTGGATTTTACCTTGCAGTACGGGGAAAAAGTGGCCATAGATTCTCCGGACATGGTCAAGGGCGACCAGCATGTACAATATCATTTCAATGGCATCAAGAAGGAGGCTGTCTGGATGCCGCTGAGCAATGGGATGCGACTCTATGTGACGGTACCCTTTGGGGAAATCAACAGCGTGTGGCAGGGACTGATTTCTCGCACGTTATTCGTTTCCTTTATCATTTTGCTGCTGGCAAGTTTCGTGATGATGCGTTTTGCCGACCGTATCACTCAGCCGCTTCATCGGCTGACCAACGCAGCCAAGCAGGTGGCTGACGGAAATTATGACGTTGCTTTGGACGATACGGGTGATGATGAAATCGGTATGCTCACCCGAACATTCAAGGGGCTGGTGGAGAATACCAAGGCGAATATCGACACACTCAATCGAAAAGTCTATATTGATGCGTTGACTGCCGTGCGGAATAAAGCAGGCTATGGCGCTTATATGCAGAAAATACAGGATTTGCTGGATAGTTCTGTGGAAAAGCCTGAGTTTGCCATTGGGGTATTCGACTGTGATAACCTCAAATACATCAATGACTTTTACGGCCATGACAAAGGCGATATATACATCAAGAAAGCCAGCCAGTTAATCTGCCGCACCTTCCAGCACAGCCCCGTCTTCCGCATTGGCGGCGATGAATTTGCCGTCATTCTGGAAAATGATGATTTCCGTGACCGGGAGAAGCTCTTTGCCCAGTTTCGCGAAAAGCGTGCAGAAATACGCGCCTCGGCTGAACACGAGTGGGAACAGGCGAATATATCCATGGGGGCTGCCGTGTACGACCCCGAAACTGACCCCGCCGTCATCGACGTTGCCCGGCGGGCAGACAAAGCCATGTATGAAAATAAACGCCTGCGGAAAGAAAATCAGCAGGCAAGAATAAAACCGTAAAGAAAAGGCGGAGACTTGACGAGTCAATTTTGACCGGTCAAGTTTCCGCCTTTTTTGTCGTTACATTTCAAATATATCTTTGACCTGTATCTCCAGTTCATCATACAGGCTGATTTTGAGGGAGAGATTTTGTTCGGCTTTTTGTTCGTCGGTCAGCCGTTCCCATTCGTCCGGGGTGAAATTTTGGTAGAGGTTGTCCAGATAGTAGCAGCCCTGCTCGTTGAGGCGGTAGACTTCGATACATTCTTCCTTAGGATTGATAATCCAGTATTCTTTGACACCAAAGCGCTCGTAGGTGTCTTTCTTGACCGTTATATCTTTGCGGCGGGTGCTGGGGGAGAGAACTTCGACCACAAAATCCGGGGCACCTTCAATATGCGAATCTTTGACTTGTGAAGGCTCACAAACAATACAGAGGTCGGGAATCAGATGGTCTATGGGACTGAGTCTGACTTCTGCTTCGGCAAAAACTTCGCATTTTTTGCCTTGGAGAAAGTTGCCAATAATCATGGTCAATCTTCTCTGAATGCGTATATGCTGAATATTTGCTGGACTCATATCGTATTCCACTCCATTAATCAGTTCTGTCTTGATGTAATCGGCTAGTGCGTACATATCGAATGGCCTCCTTTACATATCCTTCCTTAATTACATAATAGCACAAGGCCGTGAAAATAAATAGAGAATTTTGCCTTGTCCTGCCCTTTTATGGTAAAATAAGGGTTAGTCTATTCAAGAGCAGGAGGAATTTTCCTAATGATACAGATGCGGGAGGTCAGCAAGACCTATGACACTGGCGTGGTGGCCCTGAACCATGTCAACGTAGAT
>DJYL01000194.1:0-393 GCA_002448495.1 Pseudoselenomonas ruminantium
GACGATTTGGTAGCCGGTGCCAACATCACCGCCTTTGTCAAGGTGGCTAATGTTATGCTGGCGCATGGTCTGGTGTAAGACAATAGAATGTTTAGTAATTGGCCAGTCAGCTTGACTGGTCAATTTTTATGGAAAATACGCTTTAATTGCGTTATAATTTTTAAGGAAAACAGATAGAATGAATAATGGAGTGATGCAGATGTTAAAACCCATGCTGCTAAAGGCACCGCTGAAGGATTATCTCTGGGGCGGCAGCCGCTTGAAAAATGAGTATGGCAAGGAATCGGACCTGGATATCGTGGCAGAAAGCTGGGAGCTTTCCTGTCATGAAGCCGGCCTTAGCGTAGTGGACAGCGGCGAGGCCAAAGGCCGTACGCTGGCTGATGTTTTGTC
>DJYL01000194.1:514-3078 GCA_002448495.1 Pseudoselenomonas ruminantium
CCTTTGCTGATTAAGTTCATTGATGCCAAGGGCGAACTGTCTGTGCAGGTGCATCCCGATGATGAATATGCTCTGCGGGAGGAAGGCGAGCAGGGCAAGACGGAAATGTGGTATGTGGTGGATGCTGAACCCGGTGCCAGCCTGATCTATGGCTTTCAGCAGGAAATCAGCAAAGAAGAATTTCAGCAGCGCATTGAGGACAATACCCTGCTGGAGGTTTGCAATAAGGTGCCGGTGCATAAGGGGGATGTGTTCTTCATCAAGGCCGGTACACTCCATGCCATTGGCAGCGGCATTCTGATTTATGAAGTGCAGCAAAGCTCCAATCTGACCTATCGTGTCTATGATTATGGGCGCGTGGGCAAGGATGGCAAGCCGCGGCAGCTGCATATAGACCGGGCTTTGGATGTGACCAGGCTGGAAGTGCCGGAAGGTACGGCAGAAAAAATGGTGGACATCGATTTATTCCCGAATATGGACATCAAGCTTTTGGCGCAGTGCAAGTATTTTAAGGTATATCATGGCTGTCTGCATGGAGATAGTGCCATGCATGCTGGTGAGGATTCCTTTCAGTGCCTGACCGTACTGGATGGAGCCTTGAAGCTGACAGGCAATGGGGAGAGCCTTACCATTGCTAAGGGCAGGACGGTGTTTGTTCCGGCTGGACTGGGCACTTATCAGCTGCAGGGACAGGCAGAATTTATTTTGAGTAAAGTGTAATTACAAAGAGGTGCTAAGACGCCCGCCCTGCCGGGAATAATTTTAATTTTTTTCTAATGCTTTACGTTCCATAATAGAGTTATAATAGAAAATAATCTTTATAAGCAGAGGTACGGATAGTGAAGTTTGGCGAGTTTATGGCCGGTTTGCAAAAAGGTGCGTTGAAGCATATTTTCTTGTTGGCTGGTGAGGAACGATATTATATTGAGAAGGCGCGGGAAAAGATTTTTTCCCGCTTATTTGCCAATCAGCAGGAACAGGCAGGAGCGCTGCAAAAGCTGACTGGTGTTATAGATACAGATGATTTGGTGGGGCTGATTGAAACCGCGCCATTTTTTGCCAGCAAGAATGTGCTGCTTTTGCAGGATACCAGCTTGTTTAAGGAGAATAAAGACGAAGGGGAAGGCAAAAAGTCCGGCAGGGATAAGAAACTGGAACGGCTGCTTGCGGTGCTGGCGAATATGCCGGAGTTCAGTTATGTTATCTTTGTACAGAACGGCAAAGCGGATAAGCGGCGCAAGATTTACAAGACGATAGAAAAATGTGGAGCGGTGCTGGAAGCGGAAGCCATCCGGGCTTGGAATATCAATGATTGGCTGCAGGGAAAGCTGCAATCCATGAACAAGGATATGGACAGAGAGGCTATGGCATATTTCAGCGGCGTAGTAAGTACGATGCAGGTTATTTCATTGGAATTTTTGGACAGGGAATTCGATAAGCTTGCTTTGTATAGCAAAGAACGGCAAATAACAAAAGCACTGCTGACTAAGGTTTTTGCAGGATTGCCGGAGGTATCGATATTTGCTATGCTGGATGCCGTCAGTGAACGGAAAGCAAAGAAAGCCTTACAGCTTTTGCGGCGGCAGTTAAATGACGGCACTTATTTTACGGTGATACTGGCGCTTTTTACCCGTCATGTTCGCCAGCTTTGGCAGGCGCAGACTTTGCAAAAACAGGGCATTAGAGGTAAGGCACTGGCGAAGCCATTGGAATTAAATCCTTTTATTGCCGAGAAATTAGGGCGGGCTGCCATGCAGTTTCCCGAAACGGTGCTGAAACGGAATATGTTAGCCTTAATCGATGCAGATTATTTTTTGAAGACCGGACAAGCCGGTGAGGAAGT
Organism: Pseudoselenomonas ruminantium; assembly: GCA_002448495.1. Classification (GTDB taxonomy): domain Bacteria; phylum Bacillota; class Negativicutes; order Selenomonadales; family Selenomonadaceae; genus Selenomonas_A; species Selenomonas_A ruminantium_I. Next base: position 2,358 of record DJYL01000194.1, read on the forward strand.
ATTGGAACATGTGGTTATTGACCTATGCCGTGGGATGGCATAGGCAAAGGGGAGAAATATATGGCTGAAAAGCAGGGAAATCAGCTGAAACGCAAGGTTATGCTGACAGGCACAAGGCCATTTTGGGATAACCAGTTGGAACGGCTGTTTGTTAAGGAAAACTGGGAATTTTTCAACGCAGCAGGGGCTTTGGAGCAGACAAGGGAAACCTTGCGTATTCATAACATTCCTGTGCTGATTTATGTATGGCCGGCAGAACGGCTGGCGGCAGAGCGTATTGATGCACTGCAGCGTTTGGCGGATATTTTGGCACTGGCCTACGAATATGAGGTGGAGGCGGTCTATTTCATATCCACTGCCGCAGCGGTAAAGGGCGATGCGGCGCAGAGGGCTGCTGATGGCATGGCTATGGTGGCAGAGACTGCGGTCAAGGCATGGTCACAGTGGGCGGTCATTCCGGTGACCATTATCCGTCTGCCGGAAGTTTATGGGCCGGACAGCAAAGCTCAGGACGGCTTGGTTGCGCGTACTCTTTATGCCAGCATCAAAAAGGAAATCCTGCCCCGTATGGACGATGAAACTACGCCGCGGGATTTCCTGTATTCGGCTGATGCGGTGTACGGTATTTATCGCGCTGTAGCGCGTGGCTGTCAGGGAGAAGAATTGAACTTAGGCACGGGCAGGGGCTTGGCGGCAGGCGCTTTTGCTGAATGGATTAAGG
>DJYL01000194.1:3146-4505 GCA_002448495.1 Pseudoselenomonas ruminantium
AGTTACGGAACTTCCGGGAATTTATGATGAGGAAAAAGGGTTCAAATCCTTTCCCTATGTTCAGCCGGTGCTGGAAAACAGAACCGCACAGCAGGAATTGGGCTGGCAGGTAAAATATGACCGGAAGGAGGCTTTGGCGCAAACATGGAATTACATTCAGGCAAAAGTAGAAGCTGACCGTCTGGAGGCGCAGAAGCGCGTCCGCAGCATTCGCTGGCGAAAGTGGTACAAGGACTTTATTCCTTATGGGGAAAATGCCATAGGAGCCGTGCTGATGGCCGGAGTTGCCTATTTGCAGCATGGTACCACGATAAATCCCCAAACGCAGCTGGATGTCAATTTTGTTTATATTGGTACAATGGGCTTGCTCTATGGCAAGCGGCAGTCTTTTCTGGCCATGGTGATTTCAATTGTTATCTTTATTGCGGCTTCGCTGGCGCGTGGGGGAGAATTGATTTCCCTTATCTATGTACCGGAAAATATCCTGCATCTTACGGCCTATCTGTTCACGGCAGCCTTGACCGGTTATTTTGCGGATGCCCGGCGCTTTGAACGGGAATCTATGGAGTGGCAGAAGCGTCAGGCCAATGAACGCCAGAATTTTTTGCGGAGAATTTATGAGGAAAATCTGGCGGTAAAAGACAAGCTCTATCGTCAGATTGTCAATTCCGATGACAGTATCGGGCGGCTTTATCGCATCATCAAGCGTCTGGACAGCGTGGAACCGGAGAATATTTTCACGCAGGCAGCGGCAGTAACCGCACAGATACTCAATGTGGATAATATTGCTATCTATGTGGTGGGCGCAGATGGCTATTACCTCAGGCAGAAGGTTCGCATGGGAAAAATGACGGGCAGGCAGCCACGTTCCCTGCGGGTGGCAGATTATTCCTATCTGCAAAATATCATGCAAAGTCGTGCCGTATTCGTTAATCGGGAACTGGTAAAGGATACGCCGGATTTAGCCGCGCCGATTGTTTATCAGGACAAGGTCATTGCGGTAATTACGATTTTTGGCCTGCGTTTTGAGCAGTGGAGCCTGTATCAGCAGAACCTTCTGTCCATTACCACCCGCCTGATTTCGGCTTCGATGGCCAGAGCTTATCGTTATGAACAGGGCATACAGGAGAAGCGCTTTGTCTCGGGAACCCGTATTCTGCAGGCAGAGGAATTTCAGAAAATCATTAAAGAGTTGGAAAACAGGCGTCAATTACAGGGTGAATTGCCGGTGGCGGTGCTCAAGGTAGATATGTCCGGCATGGATTATACGGAACTGGATAACCGGCTCAGCCATGTTATCCGCAATGAGGATTTTGTGGGGCTCGGAAATACGGGCGTTTATATCCTGCTGCCGGATGC
>DJYL01000194.1:4713-7496 GCA_002448495.1 Pseudoselenomonas ruminantium
CTGCGGCGCAAAAACCGCCTGCATGTAGTTACGGAAACCATTATTGTCTTTGCCATCCCGTTTTTTGGCCTGCTTTTGATGCTGGGATACCGCCTGAGCTGTTATTTGCTGGATTTGGGCGACGGGCATCAGCCGGAGTTTGAAAAAGAGGCAAAAGCGTTTTTCCGGGGAACGCAGCTGGATGAAGATATTATTCCCTTGAATGATGCTTTTTTGGTGGATGATGTGCAGAAAAAGCGGCATTATTTCACCGATGCCATCAAGCAGGCTGTCGTGGATAATGAAAACATTCTGCAGATGGCCATGCACGACAGGGACAGGGAAATTGCCTATTATGCGGTAGCTATGCTCACTTCGCGTATGGAAAAACTGGAAAATGAGCTGTTTGCCAAGGAAAACATGATTGTCAGCGGAGAAGGCGAGGAAAATATTTCCCTGTTGGAAGAATATACCCAAATGCTGAAAAGCTATCTGGAGCAGAAAAAATTTATCGACCATGTGACTTATCGGAAAAAACAGGGAGACTATATTGGTCTGCTGGATTATCTGAAAAAGGCATGTCCGGATAAACTGGAATACTATACTGAGGAAATCGGGCAGCTGCTGCTGACGGAAAATTTTGCTGAGGCGGAGCTTGTCTGTGCAGAACTGAAGGAACATTTCCCGCAGCGCGAGGAAAGCTATATGATGTATATAAAGCTCTATCAGGCCTGGCGCAAGCCGAAAAAATTGCAGCAGAAAATCCGGGAATTAAAAGCCAGTCCGATTGAACTGTCCGGGGAGGCGCTAAGGGCCATCCGCTACTGGGACGGGGATATAAACAGGGGGGCGGCAGTGCATGGATAAACGCGGAATTGCGGGCATAATCGCCTTTGTTATTTTATTGGGCTGTTTTTTTCAGTTCACCCGCATGGATGGTTTTTTGAAGCTGGACAGTGTAAAAAATCTGGTCAATGTGCCGAGGATTTTGGACAAGAAAGGTGATTGGGACCAGTCGCGGGACAGTTTTCTTATCCTCTATGACGCCAGAGATGTGGCCAGTGTTTTTGCCGAACATCGTCTGTCCAGGCTGATTGCCCAACAGAAAAAAAGTTCATATTCCGCTAAAATCGGTGATGAAAGTGTTGAGATAAACGACAATTACCGTGGCGTATTGGTGGTAACCGGAGAGTTAAACCGGGTAGCTGCGCTGGATAAAGTTCGTTCCTATGTGGAAAATGGCGGTACGGCGGCACTGCTCATTGCTCCTGAGGCGGCTGGTGCGCCCAGTCAGGATTTTTTGCGGGCGTCGGGGATAGCTGAACTGGGGGGCAATGCTAACGTCAAGGGGATAAAACTGCGAACGGACTTCCTTTTTGGCGGCAAGGGCTTTTCTTTTGGTGAAGATTCGGCCTATAATACCAGCGGCAGCAAGGTCAAACTGGTTTCGGATGCGCTGGTGCATATCGCCGGTATAGATGATACGCCATTATTATGGGAACATCCGGCCGGCAAGGGCAAGTTTTTGGTATATAATGGCGTTGTGCGGGATGACAAGACCAATATCGGCATCCTTACTGCCGTGCTGGCGCATTGCGGTACGGAAACATTGTATCCCGTTTTGGGAACAAAGGTATTCTATATTGATGACTTTCCCTCGCCTGTACCGGAGGGGATTAATCCCCGCATTTATGATGAACTGCATATGACCACGGAGGACTTTTACCGCTACCGCTGGTGGCCTTATATGCAGCAGGTTGCCAAGGATTTTGGCCTGAAGTACACGGGGCTGATTATCGAAAGCTACGGTGATGTGGTCAAGGCGCCGTTTCCGGCTCCGGCCGGACGGCGGGCAAGGGATAATTTTATCGTCTATGGGCGGGAACTTTTGAATATGGGCGGTGAATTAGGCCTGCATGGTTATAATCATCAGCCGTTGGCACCTGCCGGCTATAATGAGGAGGAACTGGATTATGTTCCTTGGGGTTCCCAGCAGGATATGGTGGAGTCTTTACAGGAACTGCGCCGCTATATTGAGGCATCTTATCCAGATTATGCCATGCGCACCTATGTGCCGCCTTCGGATATTTTAAGCCCTGAGGGACGGAAAGCCATTCTGGAGGTTTTTCCTGAAGTGAAGATTTTTTCTTCACTCTATGACGGCCCGGCAGAAGCGATGGCCTATATTCAGAATTATGAACGCAAGGATGATGGCACATACGAGCTGCCCCGTACATCGGCAGGCTACCATCCCAAGCGGCAGAATATGTATGAGCAAATCAGTATGCTGAATTATATTGGCAATTTCTCGCACTTTGTCCATCCTGATGAATTGTTTTATGAAGAAAGTAAGGACTACAGCTGGGGTGACATGGAACAGGGACTAAAGGATTTTCTGACGGAAATCAACAGTCGTTTTCCATTCCTGCGGGCGGTGACCAATGTGGAACTGATGAATTATTTTGCGGATTATCTGGATATGGATTATCAGGTGGAGCGTGAGCCGGATAAAATGACCCTCATGACGCAGAATAATCGCCAGCCACTGCGGTTTATCCTGCGGCAAAGCCGGGAGATTGCAGAAATCAGCGGTGGTACTTATCAGAAAGTCGGAGAGGATGCTTACCTTATCGAGACGGGGGCAGGCACCACGGTGATAAAATGGAAGGAGCCGGAAAAGTGAGAATATGTTTACTGACGGAAGGCTCATATCCCTATGTGGTAGGCGGCGTTTCTTCATGGTGCCAGATGCTGATTCAGGGGCTTCCCCAGCATGAGTTTTTTATCTATTCCATAGGGGCAGA
>DJYL01000134.1:0-6782 GCA_002448495.1 Pseudoselenomonas ruminantium
GATGGGAGCGGTCAATATTCGTCCACTGTTTTGCAGGTAAAGGGCGATATAGGTGATGATAAGCGGGTGGGCAAGATAGGCAAAATAGGAATGCCTGCCCAAAATATGGAGCAGATAGTTCAACTTTTGTGGGTAGCTTTGCACGGTAAAGATGGCAAAGAAGAACAGGCTCGCGGCGATGGTGTAGAATATGCCCCAAGGGCAAAGCTGATGCGCTGTGTTAATGGCTTCCAGAGCCGTATAGCCATCAAAGTAAATTTTTTCGTAGTAATAGGTCATGAGTCCGCCTAGTGTAAAGAAGAAAAAGCAGGTCAGGCCGTGAAGATGTTTTTTCATAAAGACCATGAATTTATCGCTGTGTACGGAGAGATAACCACCTAACAGGAAAATAAAGAAGTAATGGAGTACCCAGTAATTAAGCCGATACAGCAAAAAAGGTTTCAGCACGCTGTCCTCCGGCAGACTATAGACATAAATATTAAAGCTGGTGCTGAAGCTTGACCAATAGTCAAAAGCAATCTGCAGGGCAAGCAGTACGCCAAGTTTCGGAAGGGTCAGTTTGCGTACAATGGCAATCCACAGCGGCATCAGCAGATAGAACCATAGCAGGATAACCATAAAGTAAAGCTGATATTTGGCATTGCCAAAGAATAAAATGGATAACAGGTGGAGCGGGTCAGGAAAACCCACGCCGTAGAGCAGACCATCATGGAAAAGATAGAACAGCGACCAGGCAAGATAGGGAATCATTACGGTTTTCAAGCGTCGTTTGCTGAACGACCAAAAATCAAAAGGAGCATGGATATTCAGGTTGTAAAAAAGTCCAAAAGCCGAGATAAAGAAAAAGATGGGGACACTGAACCGGGTAAAGGTTTCCAAGAGGGCCACCAGATGAATGTTAGCGGCAGGATTCATAATGTACTGCGAGCCAATGTGAATGCCAATAACCCCCATCATGGAAATGCCGCGGATGTATTCAATAGCGGCCAGTCTTGGTTTGCGCGGCTGATTTGCTGTTTGCATAAAGATAAAACACCTCGATAAAAATAATTACTTAACTATGATAACAAAAAACATGCTGTAATGCTATAACCTCTTGCAGAAACAAGAAAGGGAAAATCATATTGGACAGCGAATATATCTAGAAAGGAAGAATACAAGAAATGGAGGGGTAACGCGTGACAAATGATGAAATAAAAGAACTGACCGTGGAGGCAAAAGTAGAAAATTTACTTCATGTTAATAATTTTGTAGGAGAAATTCTGGAGCCGCTGAATTGCTCGATGAAAACCAGAATGCAGCTGGAGCTTGCTGTTGAGGAAATTTTTGTCAATATAGCTAACTATGCCTATGAAGGAAGAACCGGTATGGCTGTTATAACAGGCAGTGTTCTGGAAAACCCCTTACGCTTAAGACTGGTTTTTATGGACGAAGGAACGCCGTACAATCCTTTGATACGTAAGGACCCAGATCTTGAGCAGAGTATGGAGGAGCGCAGTATCGGAGGATTAGGAATTTATCTGGTCAAGAAAAATGTCGAGGAAGTAACTTATTCGTATCAGGATGGGAAAAATGTGCTTACTTTATGCAAGCATATCCAATGAGATAAGACCTTGCCTCCGGCAAGGTCTTTCTTGTATAATGATATGCGTAACCATTTACGCGGAGGTGTATCATGCAGAAGCGCAGAATTATCATTGGCGGGATTATCGGCCTGGCTTTGGCCGGAGGAGGTGTGTTTTGGCTTAACGCATCTTCAAATGTTCCTGCTCAGCAGCAGATAACAGAAACCACGGTGGCTACCCGGGCGGAAAATGTACCCGGCCCCGATAAACTTTCACAGTCGCAGCAGGTACAAAGACAACAGGAAAAGCCATCGGTCAAGCCCATAAAAGATGTTTTTGTCTACAGTATGGAGGGGGAAAAGGTCTTTATCGTGGCTGGTTCGGTGACGGTTGACAAGAAAAATCATCAGTGGCAGGCGCAAATAAAAAACGTCAATCTTAAGGGAGAAGCACAGCCTGTTCAAGCGGTGAAATTCAAGCAGGAAGGCAGTAAAATCCTTACCTGCAATTCGTCCGGCAAATGGCGTGATATAGATGAGATGGACAGAACCCTTTTTAACAAGGTCGTGGATATTTCCGGGACTTATTGAATAAATGGATAAAGTTTTTTTGAAAAATTGTATTTTTAGTGTTGACAAGCTCATTGTATATCCGTATAATAATACATGTCGCTGAAACACAGCGGCCATAATTAAAGACGGCCCGGTAGTTTAGTTGGTTAGAATGCCGCCCTGTCACGGCGGAGGTCAGGGGTTCAAGTCCCCTTCGGGTCGCCACTTGCGGAAATAGCTCAGTTGGTAGAGCATCACCTTGCCAAGGTGGGGGTCGCGAGTTCGAGTCTCGTTTTCCGCTCCATATTATGGCGACATAGCCAAGTGGTAAGGCCGAGGACTGCAAATCCTTTATCCTCAGTTCGATTCTGAGTGTCGCCTCCAATTTCATCATGCGGAAATAGCTCAGTTGGTAGAGCATCACCTTGCCAAGGTGGGGGTCGCGAGTTCGAGTCTCGTTTTCCGCTCCATTTTTATGGCGACATAGCCAAGTGGTAAGGCCGAGGACTGCAAATCCTTTATCCTCAGTTCGATTCTGAGTGTCGCCTCCAGATGAATTTTAGCCTTCTCCTGCTGATGGGAGAAGGCTTTTCTGTATTGAAAGTGGTTTGGGTTTATAGTAAAATATAAAATATGTGATTTAACGGGGAGGCTGTAATAATGGAATTGCAGGACAAAGATTTAATTGAAGAAAAAGTAGGCAGTGAAGATATTTTTGACGGAACCCTGTTGCATGTAAAACGGGACACGGTAAAGTTGCCCAATGGCGGGCAGGCTACACGGGAGTGGATAAAGCATCCCGGTGCTTCGGCAGTGATTCCTCTGCTCGATGATGGGCAAGTTATTCTGGTCAAGCAGTACCGTTATCCGATTGGCCGCATCACATTGGAGATTCCCGCCGGCAAACTGGATGCTCCGGATGAAGACCCGCTGCTTTGCGCAACCCGGGAGCTTTCCGAGGAAACGGGCTACAATGCGGAAAAGATCACGAAACTAACCACGGTGGCTACAACAGTAGGTTTTTCCAATGAATACATTCACATCTATGCGGCAACGGGGCTTACGGCAGGCAAACAGCACACGGATGAAGATGAATTCATCAATGTGGTGAAGATGCCTTTATCCAAGGCCGTGGAACTGGTGCTCAAGGGCGAAATCTATGATGCTAAGTCGGTGGCGGCGATTCTGATGCTGGAACGCAGCCAGAAGGAGAATGTAAATGTTTGATTTTAATCTGATGCATATTGTCGCGGGGCTTCCGGGGCTCTTGATTGCGATGGTCATTCATGAATATGCCCATGCGCAGGTAGCCGTATGGCTGGGGGATTTTACGCCCCGTCTGATGGGCAGACTTACGCTCAATCCTAAGGCGCATGTTGACCCCATCGGCATGCTGATGCTGTTTCTGGTACATTTTGGCTGGGCTAAGCCCGTAATGATTAATCCCCGAAATTTTAAGAATCCTAAACGGGATGATATTCTGGTTTCTTTGGCAGGCCCGGCAGCAAACTTTATTACCGCCTTTCTGGCTCTGCTGGCACTGCTTATCTACAGCCGTATTGGCGGGGATATGACGGCTGGTGTGTATCTGGTGTTCCAGATGATTATTGAGTATAATATCGGTTTTGGTATCTTTAACCTGATTCCTCTGCCGCCGCTTGATGGTTCACATGTACTCATGCAGCTCCTGCCGCGCGATATGGCGTACAAACTGGCAGGTTTGGAGCGTTACAGCTTTCTGATTCTGATTGTCCTGCTCATGACGCCGGTACTCAGCATGATTCTGATTCCCTGCCGTGCGCTGATTTGGCATATCTTCAGTCTGCTTTTAAGCCCTTTTTTCTAAATGGAAGATTATAAAATTAAAATAGATGCCTTTGAAGGGCCGATGGACCTTCTGATGCATCTGATTGAAAAGAACAAGATTGATATTTATGATATCCCCATTGCGGAGCTTACGCGGCAATATCTGGATTATCTGGACAAGTTCCGGGAATTCAATATCGAGATTGCCAGCTCCTTTCTGGTGATGGCGGCCACGCTTTTGCAGATCAAGTCCCGCATGATGCTGCCAAAAGCCCCGAAAGAAGAAGGTGCACCGGAGGAAGACCCCAGATTGGAACTGGTACAGCGGATTTTGGAATACCGCAAGTTTAAGCAGGTGAGTCAGGTCTTAGGCGATATGGCCGGCGTACAGGAACGCTTTGTAGCCAGAGAGCCGATGGAACTGCCGATTCATCATCTGCCGCCGGGCAACCTGTCACTAAGGCAGTTAGTGGAGGCTTTTCATACCGTGCTGACGGTGAAGGAGGAACTGTCCATTCCGAAAGCGTTGGTGGAACCGGAGGAATACAGCATCAAGGACAAGATGGAGAATATCATTCTGCTTTTGGGACGTAGCCGGGGGAAACTGCTCTTTTCCGAGGCGTTTCGTTCGGGTACCCGCAGCGAGCTGATTGTTACTTTTTTGGCGCTGTTGGAACTGATGAAGCTGCGGACTGTTACCGTGAAACAACAGCGTTCCTTTGCAGAAATTTATATCTGTGTCCGGGAGGAGGAAGTTCATGCCTGAGAAAAAGCGGGCAGAAATAGCGGATACGGGGCTGGTGGAAGCGGTGCTGTTTGCGGCAGGCAATCCCATGACCGTGAAGGAAATAGCGCATATCATTGAGCTGGATGTATTGGGCACGCAAAATATCATTACCCGCCTGCAGCAGGAACTGGACGAGCGCAAAAGCGGGCTGACTCTGCGTCAGGTAGCTGGCGGCTATCAGCTAGCTACCCGGCCGGAGGCTTTCGCGACTATTGAACGGTTAAGCCAGGTCGTGGACAGGAAGATTTCTGCACCAACGATGGAGACCCTGTCCATTATCGCCTTTAAGCAGCCCATTACCAAGGCGGAGATTGAACATATCCGTGGTGTACGCATTGAGCGTGCCTTGCAAAAACTATTGGAATTGGAACTCATTGCTGAAGTGGGACGCAAGCCGGTTTTGGGTCGTCCGATACTCTATGGTACAACGGAGACCTTCCTGCGATGTTTTGGCATTAACACGTTGGAAGATTTGCCGGAACTGCCCACTACGGAAGAAGCTGTAGCAGGGCTGGACAATGAACAACTGGAACTTTTCCAGGAAGTACAGCATTTGCAGGAAGCCGGGGAATTACCGGGGAATGAAGAACCTGCAGCCGATGATGCGAAAGATTGAACCTTCTGGGAAGTTGAAGATATCAGGACAATAGATGGAGGAAATGGAAAATTGGTAGAATTATTAGCCCCGGCTGGCAGCCGTGAGGCATTGATTGCTGCTGTAGAAAGCGGTGCCAACGCTGTCTATATGGCAGGCACGCAGTTTGGCGCCCGGGCCTATGCGAATAATTTTGATGAGGATGGCTTGAAAGAAGCCATCCGTTTTGCGCATTTACGCGATGTGCTCATTAACGTTACCGTCAACACCATTGTGGATGATGCGGAAATCCCTGCGCTCAAAGAGTATCTCTTATTCCTGCGGGAAGCGGGGGCAGATGCGATTTTGGTGCAGGATTTAGGCGTTGCACGCATTGCGCGGGAAATCGTTCCCGATATGCCGCTGCATGCCAGCACCCAGATGACCGTTCACAGCCTTGAAGGGGTACTGGCCTTGCAGGAATTAGGCTTTACCCGCGTGGTCTTATCCCGTGAGCTGTCCTTAAAGGAAATTGCCCATATCTGCGCTAACTGTGCTGTGGAAATCGAAGTTTTCATGCACGGTGCTCTTTGTGTCTGCTATTCCGGACAATGCCTGATGAGCAGCATGATTGGCGGGCGCAGCGGCAACCGTGGCCGCTGCGCCCAGCCCTGCCGTCTGCCCTATACACTGGTGGATGAGCAGGGGCAGGATGTGTTGGGCGATAAGGCAGGCAGCTATCTGCTCTCGCCCCGCGACCTTAATACCATTGATGTGATTCCCGACTTAATCAAGGCGGGTGTGGCCTCCTTAAAAATCGAAGGCCGGATGAAGCGGCCCGAATATGTGGCTACGGTAGTCGGTACTTACCGCGCGGCGATTGACCGGTATCTGTCCGGTCAGGATTATACTGTTGACCAGTCAGCCCGCGATAATCTGGCACAGATTTTTAACCGCGACTTTACCACGGCGTATTTGCTTAACCGTCCCGGCAAAAATATGATGAGTGACCGGCGCCCCAATAACCGTGGCCTGCTTATCGGCCGCGTAACGGCCTATGACTGGGACAAACGATTCGTGACGGTAAAACTCTCCGGCAGGCTGGCCTTGGGCGACCAGGTTGACTTTTGGGTCAAAGTTGGCGGCCGGGTGACGGCTACCATTAGCGAAATGACCGATGGCAAGGGCAGAAGCCTTACGGAAGCTGTTAGTGGCGACACCGTGCGTTTTGCTATCCCTGCGGCGGTGCGTGACCATGACCGCGTGTTTAAGGTTTATGATGCCCAACTGATGGAAAGTGCCAAGGAAAAGTACGCCAACGGTGCGCCCGTGCGGCGCATTCCGATTACCGCCGAAGTCAAAGCCGCCATTGGTAAGCCGTTGACGGTTGTCCTGCGGGATGATGCCGGACATGTTGGCCGTGGACAAACGGATTTTATCGGTGAAGCCGCTAAAAAACGTCCCCTGTCGGAAGAAGTCATCCGCAAGCAGGTGGACAG